>BNZN01000001.1 GCA_026001145.1 Clostridia bacterium
TCGCTGCGTTCTCGATACGTTAAAACCTCTTTTTATTTGATTTGTTTCTTTGCCGCAATTCGGACATTTTTGTTTTATTGTTTTCATGGTTTCATCGTATCATAACGTTTCTTTTTTGTCCACTCCTAAAACGACTTGCCCAAGCACTTTGTAGCATTACAATTGATGTGAGACTTTTCAAGAAAATACAAAAACTAATTCCACTTTTCATTTTCTCTTTCTCTCTTCAATAAACCATTTATTTACTTTCCAATCACTCCGAAATTTGGAGCAAATTTGCTTTTTCACGTGCTTTCCAAACATTCCGGAATTCGAAATACATCGCTTTCTCGAACTTTTTTGTGTTTTGACAAAAAAGTTCCAAAAAAACAAACCAGGGGAGGAAAATCGCAATTCCTTCCCTGGACCCATCCTTGAAACGCTTTTTTCCAGAGTCTAAGGTGTTTTGCTCTTAGATTTATGTGGTTTCAAATTCGATGCATCTGCTTTTTTTACTGGCACAGCCAGTTAATTCATTCCACCGTCACTGATTTTGCCAGATTTCTTGGTTTGTCAACATCTAATTTCTTTGCGCACGCAACATGATAAGCTAAAAGTTGCAGGACCGCAGCGGCTAAAAATGGCATTACATCATCTCCAACACGTGGCAACTTTATGGAGTTTGAAAGCAGTTCTTCCGAGATATCCATCCCACTTTTGAAGAGCAGCAGCAGATTGCCACCGCGAGCTTTAATCTCTTGCACATTGCTAACTGTTTTTCTTAAAACATATCCCTGGGTTGCAAGCGCAATCACCAACGCATCTTTTGTAATCAGTGATATCGGGCCATGCTTCAGTTCACCAGCGGCATAGGCTTGCGCATTTATATATGAGATCTCTTTCAATTTGAGTGCACCTTCCAAGACCAGTAAATAATCCAACCCTCGTCCGGTAAAAAAAACAATCTCAAATTTCAGACAAAGCATAGCAAAACTCTCTATTTTCTCTTCTTTGTCAACGAAAAGTTGTTCCAAAATCTCCGGCAAATCGATGAATTCATTGCAGAAAAAATGAACCTTCCCGGTTGTCAAGCTGCCAGCAAGCAGTCCCAACTTCAACGCAAAAAGATAAAGCACGGCGATTTGAGCCATATACGCCTTTGTGCTGGCCACCGCCACTTCAATTCCCGCCTCAGTGAAAATGTTATAGTCAACCTCCCGGGTTATGCTTGACCCCACTGTGTTGATTATTCCAATCGCGTTGATTCCGGCCGCTTTAACAAGTCGTGCCGCCGCGAGAGTATCCGCCGTCTCGCCAGATTGTGAGATGAAGATCACCAGTGTATCTTTTGAGAGAATAGGGTCCATATATCTAAATTCACTTGCAATAATCACGTCAACAGGGATTCTTGCAAATTTTTCAATCCAGTTCTTCCCAGCAAGGCCTGCGTATCTGGCTGTCCCACAAGCAACAATGCAAACCCTCTTAAACCTGTTCAAGTAATCATCTGGGATTCCATCTGCAGAAAAATTTGGGAGGCCATCTTTGATGTTCTTCAGGATGATGTTAGAGATTACACATGGTTGCTCGGCAATCTCTTTGCGCATAAAATGCGGAAACCCTTGTTTGTCGCTTACTCCTGCCTGCCAGTTCGCAACACTTTCAGCTTTTTTAATTTCTTTGTTATCTGCTCCGAATATTTCTATCTTATCTTGCTTGATTACTGCAATTTCATCTTCTTCCAGAACAAAATAGCGATTTGTATATTCCAAAATCGCATTGAGATCCGAACTCAAAAACTTTTCGTCGTCGCAGATGCCGACTATTAGCGGGCCGTCTTTTTTTAGAGCAAACACAGCATCGGCAACATCATAAAACAAAATGCCTAAAGCGTATGCTCCCTCCAACAGCAGTGATACCTTCCTGAGTGTGCCTACCGGATTTCCATCATAATAAAAGTCGAGCAGCTTGGCAATTACCTCTGAGTCTGTTTCACTTTCAAGAACATATCCCCTTGATTCCAGCCACTTTTTCAACTCTTCGCTGTTCTCGATAATTCCATTGTGGACAATCGATACTTTGCTTGTGCTGTGGGGATGTGCATTCCTTACGGAAGGCTCCCCGTGAGTGGCCCAACGCGTATGCCCGATCCCGCAAGCTCCTGAAAGATTAGCATTTTCTACCATCTTTTCAACTGCTGCCACTCTGCCAACCGTTTTGATGGTTTTAATTCCATTTTCATTCACAACCGAAAGACCAACTGAATCATACCCTCTGTATTCCATTTTTTTTAATTGTTTAACAATGATATCACAAACTTTTCTTGGGCCTACATACCCGGAAATCCCACACATTTAGTTCGCCTCCTAATTTTGACAAATCCTGCGCAATATGCTAAAATCAAAGCACGAATGGGATGATTACCTTCTGTTGTGCGGTTGTTCTGCGCAGAAATTAGCCAGCTCTCGCCACCACACAAACGGGTAAGGTGGCTGTTCTTTTGTTGCCAGAATAACAGCCACAGTATAGCATGTTGCTGTTTTTTTCGCAACAGCCAATCCTATTTCGGTTCTACTCCAATTGTCGTAACGGATTAGGACAAGCAAGTTCAAATTTGGCTGCAATGAGACAGGGCTCTTTTCGTCTTCCCGTAAACAGCAATTGCAATTGCTGCAAAACACCAAGCCATTAATTTGCTTTTCAAACATTCCGAGATTTGGAGCAAGTTTGCTTTTTCACGTGCTTTTCAAACATTCCGGAATTCGAAACACATCGCTTTCTCGAACTTTTTTGTGTTTTGACAAAAAAGTTCCAAAAAAACAAACCAAGGAAGGAATTGCGATTTTCCTTCCCTGGACCCATCCTTGAAACGCTTTTTCCACAGTCTAGGGTTATTGTTTTTGGTTTTGCAAATAAAAAGTCAGACTTTTACGATTTTGGGAGTAGAACCTCCTGTTTCAATCACATTTTACTTTTGTAAATAATTGGGTTGCGGGGGTTGAAAAATCTCTGGGGGGATTTTATGATTGCCTTCTCTGGCGGAACACCGTTTCAGATAATTAACTGCATTAACATCAAGCGCAATGTGCTGAAAAACGCGCCTGCCGACCTCTTTTGCCATACGATTGGTGGTTACGCCGGGATGAGCGATATTACCCAGAGGGTCAGGGAACTTGGCATTTTTGAAAACGTTTACGAATATCGACTAATTAACGATGATTTTGGGACCAAGAAGATAATGGAAGGTTTGATGGGACTTGAAAAAAACAGAATTATTTCAATCATTAACAACGCAAATATTGATGGCGTTTTCGATCTGACAAAAAAAGAATATACTGATTTTTATGCTGCTTCGGGTCTTGATTTTAACTTTTTGTTGGGGTTTTATTTCGGGCGAAGAAACAAGAATTTTAAATTTTTCTTTTATGATGAGGGAATAGGTCAATATTACAGTAAATATGCGTCTTATAGTGATCGCGACATGATCTTTTCGGGAATGCTTGACATTAATAAAATACAAAAATACAAATCTTTGATGCCAGAATTCGCAGGCAGGTACCTTTATGAACCGCAGTTGATTTGTTTTCAGAATTTCAACAAGCTAAATCAACTGCCAAAGATTGATTTAAATGACAATGAACTTATCGATATATATAATAAAGTCTTTGATTATCAGCCAGATGAAAGTCTAAGCTCCTGCAAATATATTTATTTCAACTGTGGCTTTTTCGCCAAAGATAACCTACAAAAAGAGATGGAAATATTTGAAATTTTGCTAAAAACCATTCCCAAAGACGATTTTGTTATAAAATTTCACCCTTCGGTCAAGGTTGTTCCAGATGAATATAAGAAATATAATTTCATGGAGATAAAGTCGATTCCATTTGAATTGTTTATTATGAACGACAAAATGTTTTCAAACAAGGTCCTAATCAGTAATGCTTCAAGTGCAATGCTGACTTCCAAACTCGTTTTTGGAATAGAAGCGGAATTTGTTTCTTTAAGCGAGGTAGTAGCAAAGAACAAAATGGATCTTTATAACAAGGTCAAAATGCTTTATGAAAACCGAGACAAAGTGCATCTACTCAGTGGGGCCAAAGAATTTGCATCGGAATTCTCACAAATTGTAGGAAATCAATCATGAGAAATGTTAATAGCTTTTTCCTCAAAGAAACAAAAATTCAGGCAACACGAGATGTTATTTTCGCCAGTTTATTCATTCTTCCTCTCGCCGTTATATATTCCGGAATGCAGATCATTTTCACTTTTCTGTTGTCTGTTTCTTCCTGCGTATTGTTTGATTTTTTTGGGCAGCTCTTGTTTTCTGCCAAACCCAAAAAACTTGATCTCACCTCCATTTTAACCGGCGTGATAATGGCGTTCTTGTTACCTGCAGCCCTGCCAAAACACTTTTGCATCATCGCCGCTGCATTTGCTATGCTGGTTATAAAGCACCCATTCGGTGGATATGGCAACAATATTTTTAACCCAGCTGCAGGCGGCCTGGCATTTTTAACCCTGAGCTTTCCAAAAGAGCTCTTTGACTTTTCCATACCGCTCAGTGAAATCGGTTCCAACGTTAGCATTTTAAGCACGCTGAAAGAGTTGCATCTTCCTGAACTTGACAAATCCCATGTGCTGATTGGTAACCAGCCAGGTCCGGTGGGAAGCACACAAATTTTGATAATGGTTGCTTGTTTAATCTATTTGTGTTACAAGAAGGCGATTCCCCAGCGAATTGTTTGGCCGTTTCTTTTGACCTGTTCGGTGATTGCTCTGGCCTTTCCAAGGGCAGGTGGATTAAGGCTAGAATCCCTTTTTTATGAACTTTCTTCCGGGATGCTGTTCTTTTCGGCAATTTTTATGTTCACCGAGCCAGTCACCGCTCCCGAGTTGCCGACTAGCAGGATTCTTTATGGAATACTTTCTGGGGTGCTTGTCATGTTATTCAGACATTTTGGAAAGTTTGAAGAAAGCGTGGTTTTTGTTATTCTCATTGTTAACGCTTTTTCAAAGAGTATTGATATTATCACTAAGAAATATCACAGGAAGAAAAAACACCTGAAACAAATTTGATGTTTAAGAGATGCAGGCAACATCAATGGTTTTACTCCATTTGTCGTAACGGATTGGGACAAGCAAGTTCAAATTTGGCTGCAATGATACAGGGCTCTTTTTGTCTTCTTGCGAACAGTAGTTGCAATTGATGTGAGGCTTTTAAAGAAATTAAAAACGGGTTTCACCTTTCGATTCCCATTTTTCGCTTTAACAAGCCATTAATTTGCTCTTCAAACGCTCCGAGATTTGGGGCAAGTTCTCTTTTTCACGTGCTTTCCAAACATTCCGGAATTCGAAACAAACTCGCCTTCTCGTACCTTTCTTGCGTTTTGGCAACTCGCTTTTCAAGAAACAAACCGGGAGGGACTTGCGATTTTCCCTCCCGGACCTTCCCTTGAAACGCTTTTTTCCAGAGTCTAGGGTTATTGCTTTTGATTTTGCAAGTAAAAAATCAAACTTATTACGATTCGCACCTGTTTGACAGTTGCGCGCATAATGCGTATAATGTGTGTTATGGAGAATAGTCTATGAGACCGAAAGAAGTGGAAAAAATAATAAGTGATGATGGTTGGTATTATCACTGTACAAAGGGATCTCACAAGCAGTTTAAACATCCTGTGAAAAAGGGAAAGATAACGATACCGCAACATAGAAGAAGCTGCTGTGGGATGGGTTCTGGATGAATTTGAAAGAGGCTTGCCTCTTCCCAAATCAAGCGAGTTATCTGAGGTTAAACCAGAAAAGGGCGGATTCGTGAACTTTTTGGTCTTAGATATGGATGGCTATATAGGCTTCCCTTGCCAGTCTTTGTTTCTGTCAGAAAGTTGACATATTCCTTCAAGCACGTTTAATGTACATGAGGTGATGTTGATGACGACCGTGAACGCAACAAAATTTAGGAGTAACATATTTCAGTATTTAGAATCGGTCACGGAAGGGTGTGACATAATAAATGTTACGACCAAGAAAGGGAATGCGGTGGTTCTGAGTGAAAGTGACTATAACGCACTGATGGAGACGCTATACATAAACTCTGTGCCAGGGTTAAAAGAAAAAATAATAGAAGGTCTTGAAACCCCTGTTTCTGAATGTATTCCATATGATAAAGCAGATTGGAGCGACCCTAATGTACATGATTGTTTTTACTGCCAGAGCCAACTAAAGACATAGAGAAAATAAAAAACTCTAACTTTGTGAAGAAAACAATTGGGATTCTGGGATTGCTTGAAAACAATCCATATCAAAACCCGCCACCGTATGAAAAGTTGATCGGAGATTTGGCGGGCGCTTATTCCAGAAGGATAAACATCAAACACAGGGTAGTGTATCAAGTGATGGAGAAAGAAAAAATCATAAAGATACTTAGCATGTGGTCTCGTTATGACTGATATCCACGAGGAACAGAAGGGAGAAAAAATAATTAAAAAGATATTTCGTATTGTGAGGATTGCAGTTCTTACCATATCGGTAGTTATTGCTGTGCCGACGGGTATCTTAGCAGCCTATTGTTATTTTTATGAACGTGAATTAATTAATTTTATGCTAACTTTCCTTGTGATGAAAGACCAGATATCGCAGGACTATATTGGTGAGATGCCACCGGATAGTGAGCTTTATTTGGGTGCCTATAAGGGAATGGTTAGCGCTGTTGGTGCCCTTGGGCAAGTGTTAACTCGAAAGAAGAAGAAGAAAGGGAAGGGCTGCATGTTTCAAGAAAAAAATTGTTTGGAATAGCTGGCGAACTGCTATGTTTTGAAGATAACGGAAATTATTTTTATAAATTGGGTCGTATAGGTGCCGGGTCACGGTTAGAGAAATCCGGATTTAAGGTCGGAGATGTAATTGTAGGCGTTAATAGTTTTATTATTGAATCAGAAGCGACAAAGGCCGAGCTTGAAAATCCTAAAATTACAAAGCTTACACAAAGCGTAGATGATACCGATCGGCTTTTAATAGGGCTTGGAGATATGCATTTTGTTACCCCCAAAGAAGATCGTATGGTTTGGAGTGATACGATTTTGCAAAACTTAATTAAAGAAAAGCTGATCACGCCAGAACAAAAAAAAGAAGTTAAAAACAAAAATGTTTTGCTCAAAGTTTTGAGATATAACGAAAAGAAGAAAGCTTTTGAAAGATTTTATGCTCCTGTGGCAAAAGAATTTTTTGATGTGCCGAGTGTTTGCTCTAGATTGGAGGATGATAACATTGGTCACATAAGACTAAGAAAGTTTGATTTGGGTGCGGGTGATGCTTTTGAGGCAGAGTTGAATAAAGTTCTTAAAAGAGATGTGAAGGGTCTGATAATCGATCTAAGATTTAATCTAGGCGGTGCGGATGATGAATGTAACAAGATAATAAGTATGTTCATCAAAAAGGGAGAAATTTACAAGGATGTTGGCAAAAATGGCAGTAAAATCTTTTCAATTACGAAGGATAATTCAAAAACAAACATACCAATAGTAGTTCTTGTTAACGAAACTTCAATAAGCTGTTCCGAGGAGTTTGCTGTGGTGATGCAGACACATAAGCGAGGAACTGTTATAGGGACAAGGACATTCGGAAAAGGGGTTGGGCAAGGTGGCTACCTGTTTCCGAGCGATGAGGTAACTCTGCGGTTCACAACATTAGAATGGTTTGCGATGCCAGAGAACATTAGCATAAACAAAGTTGGTGTGACACCAGATATTGAAATTTCTGGTCCCGATTTAAACAGCCCAGAGTTCGGAGATCCGAAACAAGATCCACAGTTGGCTGCTGCAATAAAATATTTAAGAGAAAACATGTTTTCAAAATAAGCAAAAACCTCATAATTTCAGGAAAAGTACTTCCAGAGAGAAACCCAACGGAGATTTCATCTCAATTCTTTTGTTTCTTTTGAAAGCGAGTTTTCAGAAAAAAAGAAAAGTTCCAAAAAGCAAATTTGCCACAAATTTCAGAATAGTTGGGAAACAGGGAATGGTTCAAGTTGCGAGTAAGTGAGTGATTGCATTGCCAATAGTATTAACAACATAAAGAAAAGAGGTTTCTTAATGAAAAAATTAAGACTTGGAGTTATTATAGGCGGAAAATCTAATGAACACGAAATATCATTACTTTCTGGGTATGGGGTACTTTCAAATTTAAATCCAGAGAAATATAGCGTGTATGTGATTATTATCAGTGAAAATGGAGATTGGTTTCTTTATTCTGGGGATTTCGAAAAGATCAAGGATGGCCGGTGGAAGGAAGACAGAGAAAATCTTAAAGATGTGGTAATGACAAGTTCGGGGAAGCTGCTTTTGCTGCAAGGCAGATCCGAATTCATAGAGTTGGATGTGGTGTTTCCCGTTTTGCATGGACTAAACGGAGAGGATGGGAAGATACAGGGACTTTTTGAAATTGCAGAAATTCCGTTCGTCGGAAGTAAAACGGCCAGCAGTGCTGTGTGCATGGACAAAGATTTTACAAATAGCATTTTGGCGCAAAATAATATTAATATTGCTGATTGGATTACACTGAGAAGAAGAGAAAAAAAGACTTTTGATGAAATGAAAAAGAAAATAGAAAAGCAGCTGCATTATCCTGTTTTTGTTAAGCCGGCGAATAGTGGTTCTTCTGTGGGGACAAGCAAAGTGAAAAATGCAGAAACTCTTGAGATGGCTATCGATTTGGCTTTCAGAGAAGACAACAAGATCTTGGTTCAAAAAGCAATCGAAGGGCAGGAAATAGAGTGCGCTGTTTTGGGTAACGACGACCCGACTGCTTCTTTCCCTGGCGAAATCGAACCCTGCAATGAGTTTTATGACTATGAAGCCAAGTATTTCAAGCCTAGTGTTTTACATCTCCCGGCGAGAATTGGAGACGAAGCAGCAGAAACAATTAAATCAACTTCAAAAAAGGTTTATAATATCCTTGGGTGCCACGGAATGGCAAGAGTGGATTACATTTTAGATCAAAACGGAAATGCGTGGTTGATGGAACTTAACACTATTCCCGGATTCACAGAGATTAGCATGTATCCCAAAATGCTGGAAAAGATGGGAATTGGCTATTCAGAACTTCTCGACTCTTTGATTAGCCTTGCATTAGAGACACATTAGTTATGAAAGAGGAACCGAACTTGGATATGATAACAAACAAAAGAAGAATTGGTGTTTTCGATTCTGGGGTTGGAGGACTTTCCACGCTTTCTGAAATTAAACGACTTGGTTTGAATTTAGATGTCGTGTATCTGGCTGACACCAAAAATCTGCCCTATGGCGATAAAAATGAGCAAGAATTAACAGAGATTCTTGCTCAAATTTTCGACTTTTTTCCCAAAGAGCAGGTTGAAATGGTGGTTGCTGCCTGCAACACTTCTACATCAATTCTTCTTAGTGGGTGCTTTGATACTTTGAATCAGCAAAAATTCAAGCTCTTAAATGTGATCGAACCGGCAGTTGCAAAGGCAAAATCCTTCAAAACCGTTGGAGTGATTGCGAACAAATATACGGCAGAGCATGGGATATATGAGCGGTTGATTCGTGAAAAAAACGCAGATTGCAACGTTATTTCTGTTGCTTGTCCCGCTCTCGTTCCGCTCATCGAATCTGGAAAGGATCTTGTCAATGCTAAGCAATCACTGTTTGGCTACTTGGAACAATTCGAAACACCTTTGGATGCGATCATTCTGGGCTGCACACATTATAGTCTCGTGAAAGAATATGTGAGTGAATTTTTCAAAAACAAACCAATAATTATTGATTCCGGGCAAGAGGTTGCGAGTGTGTTAAATGCGCAGCTAGAGGTAACTTCTGGAAATTTTGATGTCAGATTTTGTGTAACAGGCGATTCAAGAGAGTTTGTTAAAACAGCATCAAAGCTCTACGCTCTTGATTTTGATGATGTTTGCCATGTGGCCTTGCGAACAAAATAGTAACTATATTAGATGTTTTCTTTCAAATTTGCCATGTTTTATATGAAACGCCAAAAACTGGAATCATTTTGCGTTAGTTTCGGATTCCGCGTCAGATTGGTTGTTTTTTGTGCGAAAGATTTGACAAGCTGGGTGTGTTGTGATAATATTAGCGACATAGAGGGCTAGGGGTTCTGGCTCCAAATTTGAAGGAGGGATTTTATTTATGAACAAAAAGCAAAGGTTTCCGAAAATTTTATGCATGATTCTCGCGGTGACGAATGTCTCTTTAATGCTCGCACCAGCCTCTTCTGCGCTTCCGCCATTAACACCTGGCCGAGCAACCGTGAAAAATTTTTTAATTGCGGCGATGCAACCGCTTGGAAGTACCCTTTATGTGTGGAGCGGTGGCTGGGATGAAACCGACAAACTGGCAGGGCCGGGCGCAAAATGCATTGAACCATTGCCGCAATGGAGGGTGTTTTTCGAAAGCCAGGGTCCGGATTATAAGCATTATAAAAACTATTACGGGCCGGATCCCGGGGCTGATGGCAACCCGAACCCAGATTATGACCTTGAAAAATTCAATGAAGAGATCCGGGCTGGCCTTGATTGCGGCGGGCATGTGGGTAGATCGATAATCATGTGCCGGGGCGAGGAAGAGAGAAAAGCAGATTTTCGTGTGGGTGCTTGCGCAAAAGAATGTGTTGAACGTGGTTGGGGCCAACTTAAAGAGCAGGGAGACGTAACCGATTATAAACCCGGTGATATTATGTCAATCCCGAAGAAGCACGTGTGGATATGTTTGGGACGATGCAAAGATGGGAGTATTGTGTTGGTCCACGCGAGTCCGCCCGGGGTTCATCTTTGTGGAACAACGTTGCCAGGAAAAGAAGATAGCGAGGCCGTCAAATTGGCCAGCAGATATATGACAAAATACTTTCCTGAGTGGAACAAAAAATATCCGCGGTATTCAAGGGATGGGGTCGAATATCTTAAGGGATCGAACCAAATGCGTTGGGACGTTTCGGGAACAAAGTTTATGTCTGATCCCGAGGGATATACCCAAAGAGCACCAGAAGAGATTTTGAGAGAGCTTTTTGGGGACTGATTCACCTGAAACTAACCCCGCCTGCAGGCATAATCAATTGTTTTTAGTGCGATTTTGATAAGGTTGCCGGATTGTCAACAAGCGTGGACTTCAAATATTACTCAACCTTCAAAAATAAAGAGCCAACGTTTCACAATTTGTGACTGGCTTCCCAATCGTTTTCTGCACGGTAGGGACGCAAGCTTCCTTGGTTGTGCGTTGGCTCGCACTGCGAGAAAGGTGCCCTTTAAAACTGGAGGCACCGTCCGTTTTGTGCACACTGTCAAAGGGCAGGCAACCTTACTGTGTTTTACGCACATATCGTAGAAGGTTAAAATTGAGTAAGATGCCGATCTACTGTTGCCGGAGAAATTAAAGGTTACAGCAGACAAGATGACCCAGAATTTTCCCGCAAAAAGACTCCAAATTCTTCTAAGACTCTCTTGTCACATTCATAAGTCAAAAGTTTTTTAGCTTGCAACAAATCGCACCATTTGCAACTTAGTACTTCTTCTGGTTGCGTCTTGGTTTCGGTTTCGCTAGTAGTTGCTGCAAAATAAACTGCTTCCAATACTCTTCCTTCGGCAAGCGAAAAGTGGGTAAGAGTCTTAAAATCAGGATTTATTTTAACATTTAAACCAATTTCTTCGTGAATTTCTCTGGCAGCAGTTTGCATTTCAGTTTCATTTTCTTCCATATGTCCTTTTGGGAACCCCCAGACATTATTGTCTTTGTATTGAAACTGAATTAATAGTATTTTGTAACCATCGTCAAACTTGTTATAAATTACCGCACCACAAGATTTTTCGTGGCCCATATATTAATTAACTCCTTTCGATTGACTCCTTAGGAAAATAAAATTACCTTCAGACTCTAACTCTACCGGTCGGTTTGAGAAATTTGTTCTGCAAGTTGCGTCATTGCACCATTTGCAACCAATCACAATAAACAACGAGTTCACAGTTCCCGCATTTTGGGTTTCTTGCACGGCAAACGTCTTTGCCGAAGCGCACCAAACGGTGACAAAACTTGGTTGATTCTTTGGATGGCAAAATTGCTCGCAGGACTTTTTCCACTTTCAATGGATCTTTTGTGTGGCAAAGCCCGAGCTTGTTTGAAATTCGAATGCAGTGAACATCGCAGATTACGGCAGGTTCTTGAAAAACCTCGGCCAAAATCAGGTTTGCAGTTTTTCTTCCCACACCAGGCAACTCGATAAGCTTTTCGATAGAATTCGGCAATCTGTCCCCCAAATTCACCTCGAGCATCTGACAAGCTGCCACAATATCTTTTGCTTTTGTGTTAGAAAGTCCACACGGTCGGATAATTTCTTCAACCTCGTACCAAGAGGCTCTGGCAAACGAGTGAAGCGTCGGATATCGTTCAAACAATTGTTTCGTAATCACGTTTACCCGGTCATCTTTGCAACGTGCAGAAAGCCTAGCCGCAATCATCAATTCATAATCTTCGCTGTGAATTAACTCGCAGCTGATTTCATTATATTTCTTTTTTAGAATTTCTATGATTTCAAGCAGATTCTCTTGTCCCAAACAATTCACACCACAGTCCCTTGTGGCTGCGGTTCACGAACCACTCGTTTTTTTCTTATTTTCCTCCACACAATTCCGGCAATCACAACCAATAAAATCGAGAGCACCTGCGATACCATGAACCCCATAAACATCAAGCTGTCTATTCTGAGTGATTCTATCAAAGCTCTGCCAAAGCCATACCACATCATGTAAATTAGCAACAGCTCCCCATCGAATTTTCTGTGTTTTGCGTAAAATGCAATCACTAAAAACCCAATTAAGCACCAAATTGATTCATAAAGAAAGCAAGGGTGCACAGGCAATTCGGGGTCCACAGCCGCCCCACGGGCTCGTGCGACGAAAAGATCGCGCTGAATCGGCAGGCTGGTCATTCTCCATGGCAAATTTGTGTTTGACCCAAAAGCCTCCATGTTAACAAAGTTCCCCCAACGCCCGATAGCTTGGCCCAAAAGAGCAGCATTGGCAAAAAGATCGAGGGCTGGCAAAAGCGGCTCTTTTATGCAATGTGCCGTAATATATGTCGCAATTGCACCACCGATCAGGGCACCATATACCGCAATGCCGCCCGCATGAATATTAATCACGTCAAAAAATGAATGAAAGTTTCTATGTTCAAAAACTATATAATATATTCGCGCCCCAATGACCCCTCCTACAAACGCAAAAATTATAAAAAACAAAAAGGCATCTTCACTTTGCTTGAATTCTTTTGCCCTAATCCAAGCATATATCCCAGCCATAATTGCAGCAAGAGCTACAATTAACCCATACCAATAGATGTGCACACCGAAAACAGAAAAAGCAACTCTTTTCAATTCAAAAGCCAACCCTAAGCCAGGGAATTCTAAGATGTGCTTTTCCAAAACTCATCCCCCGTTCGTTTTATCAAATGCCTTGCATCTGAATCAAAACAACACCACCGTTAATAGTAACGGATTTTTCTATGTGTTTTTCCGCAAGTTGTTTTTCAAAGCCTGTTGCCAATGTTTCGGTCATCAACTTTTCCTTGTATTCTGTGAGCACAGAATCAAGCAACTCGTCATCTGAGCTAATTCCAAGGCATATCCGTTGTTCCACTCTGAAATCAGCCTCTTTGCGCAAAACCTGACAGTTACGCAGCAGCTCTCTATATATACCTTCCCTTATAAGTTCTTCTGAAAGATTTGTGTCAATGGCAACCGAAACGTCCCTTTCTTGAACCAGATGCACCCCGTCTTTTGATTCACTCTTCACAACAAAAAGGTCGGCTGTAACAAAAGCCTCAAAACCAGAAAGTTTGAGTTTTTTGCCACGTGAAATCGTATCAATTGCTACTTCAAGCTCCTCTTCTGTTGCTTCATCCAAGGCCTTTTTGAATCTCGCCAGGTCCCCTTTCAAAACACTGCCAGCCTTTTTGAAATCAAGCTCCAGCCGCTTAACCAAAAGGCCCTCTTCACTTTCTAACAGTTCGACTTCCTTAACATTTATCTCATCCATTATAATCTTTTGAGCGTTTTTGATCAACTTTTTCAGGTCTTTGGGGATTATTACATAAAGCTTCGAAAGCGGTTGCCTGATTTTGATCTGCTTTTCGTTTCTGGCTTTAAGCGCCAACGTAATCACATGCCGAATCACATCTGTTTCCATTAGAATTTCCAACTGCGGCCCTGTTAAATCTTGCTTTTTTTCGAATTCGTTCAAATGAACAGAAAGCAATTCGTTTGGCCTAAGCTTGCGCACCAAATTTTGCCAAATAAACTCACTCATAAACGGGATGATCGGAGCCATGGCAATTGTCAAGCGTCTGATCGCCTCGAAAAGCGCAAGAAATGCATGGGTTTCACCTTGCCAAAATCTTTTTCTGTTAATTCTAACATACCAATTCGAAATGTCATCTATCCCCTGCTCAAATTCACTAATGACTTCCTGCGAGCCATAAACTTCATAGCACGCTCTCGCCCTTTCAACAAAAAAGGTAACTCTTGCCTTTAACCACTCATCTGTTCTGTCTGGTTTTGACGCCGCTCTGTTCAAAAGATCCGGGCCCTCTAGGCTCGCATATGTTTCGAAAAACAGATAAATATTCCAAAAACCAAGAAGTTTTCTTCTGACTTCTTCACCCAAGTTAAACCCAAACCTAACGTCGTTTGTAATTCCAGCACCTGCGTAAAGATATCTGATAGTATCTGCGCCAAGTTTCTCCGCCGCTTCGTCAAACCTAATCATGTTGCCGGTTTTTGAAAATTTTGAACCATCTTCAGAAACCACACTGGCATAAGCCAAAACATGTTCGTAAGGTGCCTTGCCAACCAGAGTTACACTCATGAACAACATGGAATAAAACCAGAGCCTCACCTGCTCATTCATCTCTGTGATCCATTCAATCGGGAAGTGCTTGCTCCACTTCTCTCGGTCTTCAAAATACCAAAGAGTTGAAAACGGGACTATTCCGGCGTCAAGCCAAACGTCACCGACTTCGAGGATTCTTTTTACACTTTCACCACACTCAGGGCAGCTTATGCTAACATCATCAATCCAAGGTCTGTGCAGATGCGGAATATCTCTGACCTTTTCACCACCAAAAGAAGCGAGCTCCGCCTTTGAACCAACAACAGTTACCTTGCCGCATTTTTCACACTCATAAATCGGCAATGGCAAACCGTAAAATCGCTTTCTTGAAATGTTCCAGTCACCCATGTTTTGGAGCCAATCTTCCATGCGCTTCCCGATATATTCAGGCTCCCACTTGATTGTTTTGTTTGCCGCAATCAACAGCGGTCTGACTTTCTCAGTTTCGATGAACCACTCTTCAACCAGCCTGAAGAGCACTTCTGTTTTGCAACGCCAACAAACAGAGTAACTGTGTGTGATCGGCATGGTTTTAAATAATTTTCCGGCTTCTTTTAGTTTTTCAAAAACAAGATCTGCGACCTCGCTTGCTTTTTTGCTGCTCAAAAAATCATAACCATCATAAAACACACCATTTTCATCAACAGGACAAACCGCTTCGATGCCAAGTGGTTTGCAAAGCTCATAATCTTCTTTTCCGCAACCTGGTGCAATGTGTACTATCCCGCTACCATCTTCAGGTGAAACATCATCCCAAGCCAAAATCTTGTGTTTTTTGCTCTTTTGAACCGGGAACTCCGGGAAGAATGTCTCGTATTCAAGCCCAACCAACTCTTCGCCCTTAAGTTTAGCAATCACTTCTCTTTCAGATTCAAGATATTCAATTGCATTTTTGCAAAGAACCAGAGGTTTTTCGTGTGATGCACACTTAACAACAAAATATTCAACTTTGGGGTTAACCGCAACAGCAAGATTTGCAGAAAGTGTCCAAGGAGTTGTTGTCCAGACCAAAATTTCGAAATCTTTACCCTTAACAGGCAGCTTCGCAAAGACCGAAACGTGTTCGATAGATTTGTGCGAACCGGTCATCTCGTGTTCAGAAAGCGAAGTCCCGCACCTTGGGCACCAAGCCATAGGTCTGCTTGCTTTTTTGAGCCAACCGTTCCCATGGCAAACCTTAAGAAAATTCCAAATGCCCTCTATATTTTGATCGGTGTTTGTGTAATAGGAGTTTTCCCAATCCATCCACTGCCCAAGCCTTTTGGATTGCTCTGTGATTATTTTTGAATATTTGCTGACCCTTTCCATGCACCGATCGGTGAATTCAGAAAGGCCATAATTCTCAATGTCTCGCTTGCTCTTGAACCCAAGTTCTTTTTCAACTTCGACTTCAACCCAAAGCCCTTGACCATCAAACCCACTTCTATAATGCGAAGTATATCCACTCATGCTTTTATAGCGAATAAATAAATCCTTAAGCGTTCTGCCCCAGGCATGGTGAACTCCCATCGGGTTATTTGCCGTCACCGGGCCATCTAAAAACCTGAAGATCTTCTTGCCCTCGTTCTTTTTCACCATCTTTTCAAAACACTTGTTCTCATCCCAAAATCTCAAAACATCGTGTTCCATCTGAACAAAATCCATGTTCTTCAAATCCACAGTTCCACTCCACCCCTCTTTGTTAAGATTCACTCTTCGCCTTTTCATACTTGTTTTTGAGTTCAATCAACGCGTTCATAGCCTCTATCGGAGAAAGTATATTTACATCAAGATTTTCAAGAAATTCACTGACGCTGGGCTCCAACTCAGGCAAGCTTTCTGATTCATCTACCACAACTCCTGCGCTTTTGTGTTCGAACTCCAGCTCGCTTAAAATCTGAGAAGCCCTGTCAACAACCCGATCAGGCAATTTCGAAAGCTTAGAAACTGCGATCCCATAGCTTTTGTTTGTGGCCCCTTTGACAATTCGCTTAAGAAATACAATGTCATTTTCTCGTTTTTTCACCGCAATATTATAGTTTTTTACCCCTGCAAAACTTCCCTCGATATCAGTTATTTCGTGATAGTGGGTTGCAAACAAGGTTTTTGCACCACAAACTTCTTTATATAAAATATATTCCAAAATGGCCCTTGCAATGCTCATTCCATCATATGTAGAGGTCCCGCGGCCAACTTCATCCAAAATGATCAGGCTTCGCTGCGTTGCGTTATTTAAGATATATGCAACCTCACTCATCTCAACCATGAATGTAGACTGCCCAGACATAATATCATCGCTTGCCCCAATTCTGGTATAAATCCCATCGACTATCCCAATTTTGGCAAAAGATGCCGGAACGAAACAACCAATCTGTGCCATCAAAACAATGAGTGCATTCTGCTTCATGTAAGTCGACTTGCCAGCCATGTTAGGCCCTGTTATGATGGCAACCTGATTTTGATCGTCATCTAAAACACAGTCATTTGCAACAAACCCTTCCGTACAAAGCAGGTCTTCCACAATCGGGTGCCTGCCATCTTTAATCTCAATGCCACCCTCATAAGAAACAATTGGTTTTACATATCTGTTTGAAATCGAAACAGTCGCAAACGAACACAAAACATCAAGCTCCGCCAAAAGAGCTGCTGTTCGCCCGATTCTCGCCGTCTGGTCCGCAACCCTTTTTATCAATTGGTCAAAAACCTGAATTTCCAAATCATGAAGCCGCTCACTTGCTGTAAGTATCTTCTCTTCAAGCTCCTTAAGAGAACTTGTAATGTAACGCTCACAATTGCTAAGAGTCTGCTTTCTGATGTAATAATCCGGCACCAAGTCTGCGCTTTGCCTAGAAAGTTCAATAAAGTAACCAAACACCCGGTTATACCCAACTTTCAGGGTTTTTATCCCGGTCTTTTGGCGTTCTTCATGTTCAATTTTGGCAAGATATCCCCTCGAATTTTTCAAAAGATTTCGCAGTTCGTCAATAGCCTCATTGTGCCCACGTTTGATTATCTCGCCATCTTTAAAGTTCACCGGGGGTTCTTCTGAAATAACTTCGTCTATAAGCGTTCTAACATCTTCAAGTATATCTAGCTTGCTATAGATGCTTGCTAACCCCGAAGAGTGCATGTTTTTCAAAAGATTTTTAATGTCCGGCAGTCTTCGCAAAGTGAATTCAAGACTTCTTAATTCCCTTGGACTGGCATTTCCAAACACAATCTTGGTTAAAATTCGCTCGATATCAAAAACGCTTGCAAAAGAATCTGTTAAGTCGGAAAGTATAGCATTGTTTTGACTTAGTTCTTCAACGGCACTGAGCCGTTGGTTTATTATAGCCATGTTCACAAGGGGCCGTGTAAGATACTTTCTCATCATACGCTTTCCCATTGCCGTTTTTGTTCTGTCTAATATTCCGAGCAAAGACCCTCGTTTCCCTTTTGTTTGAGAGTTTTCCAAAATGTCTAAATTACGTTGTGACTGGCTTCCCAAGTTAATAAACTGCGTTTCGTTATAAAAGTTTATGTCTGCAAACCGCTGCAATCCATTTTTTTGATATTCATAAAAATAATCAAGCAAAACTCCCAAGGCAACCACACCGCAAGAAACTTCTTTAATCCCAAGCTTTTCTAAATCTGATTGCTTAAAATGCTCCGCTATCTTGGTTTTTGCAGCATTCACCTCGAATTTCGAGACATCCAACACATTTGCCGCACACATTAATCTTTCTTTCAAAAAACTCATAACGAAACTAAGTTCTTTGATTTTAGCCGCCACCAAAATTTCTTTCGGCAAAAACCGCGCAAGCTCATTGACAATCTTATATTCCATGTTGTCACCATTTTTGCCATCAATATCCGTAACAAAAAGTTCCCCAGTTGAACTATCAGCAAAGCAGATTCCAACAGAAGAATCCGGCCCGTTATAGTTCACGCAACAGATATAATTATTCTCATCCTCTTTCAGAATGCTATCTTCAATTATTGTGCCCGGCGTGATGACTCTCACAACATCTCTTTTGACAAGCCCCTTTGAATCAGCAACGCTTTCAACCTGCTCACAAATTGCAACTTTATAACCTCTGCTCACAAGTTTTGCAACATACCCTTCATAAGAAACTGCCGGCACGCCACTCATTGGAGCTTTTTCATTACGGCCACACTCTTTACCCGTTAATATCAGATCTAATTCTTTGGAACATAGCACAGCATCGTCGAAAAACATCTCATAAAAGTCACCAACTCTAAAAAATAAAATGTGGTCTTTATGGTTTTTTTTGATGTTGAAATATTGCTGCATCATGGGCGAAAGTGTTTCCATTACTGCCGGTAACCTCCAACGTATTGATCCCTCATGAATTCCTTAATTAGTGGCAACCCTCACACGCACAACAACCGCCGCTGCACGAAGAATAAGCATCAGGGTCTACCGTGTATGGATCTGCACCATTGATAGCTTCGATCAAGATATAATTCAGATCCTGCACGAACTTATCCAGAAGAGCTTTTGATTCATTCAATGTTGCCATTTTAGGGTTGTTCTTAATAACGTCATAAAGTCTTTTGACTTCCAGATTCAGTTCTTTTACCCTTTCGGCGTTTTTTGATTCTTTCGCAAGCTCAAAGTTCAAATCTGCTTTGATCTGGTTGAATTTTTCAACTTCCTGCTTCAAAGCTTCATCCAAACCCACCTGCTTCTGGGCCTCTATATATTTTTGAACCATTTCATCTTCCTGGAGCTTTAAAGTAAAATCTCGAAACAAATTAAGCGTAGTCATATTTTCCATAACTGTTATCCTTTCGTTTTCATTATTATTCTTTCACTTTACTATTTTTTCGCCAATCAAACTTCTTCTTGTTGCCTTTATTATCTTGACCTCAACAAACTCTCCAATCAAGTTTTTTCCCCCTTCGAATTCCACCCAAAATCCGTTTTCACATCTTCCCGAAAGAACCGACTTGCCAGCTGTTTCAGCAAAATGTTCGGGCAAAACAACCTTGATCTTTCCGCACTGTTTTTCATTTTGTTCGTCACTGATAAGCTCTTGCTCTTTTAACAACTTCTCAAACCAGATTTTTTTTTCTTCTTTGGGAACTGTATCCAGCATATCTGCGGCTTTGGTTCCTTTTCTTGGTGAATAGAGAAAAGTGAATAGCAAATTAAAGCCAACTTCCTTCACAAGGCTTAACGTTTCCAAAAATTCCTGCTCACCTTCACCCGGGAACCCCACAATTATATCACTACCAAACGACACATCCGGCATTTTTTCCTTAAGATATCTCACCAGCGTTAAATATTGTTCTTTTGTATATCCCCTGTTCATGAGTTTCAAAATATTGTTGCTGCCACTTTGAACCGGAAGGTGTATCTGGTTGCAGATTTTTTCGCTCTCGGCAATCGTATCAATTAGTTCTTTTGAGCAATCTTTGGGGTGAGACGTAAGAAACCTGACCCTAAACCTACCCGGCAACGAATCAATTTTCGCGAGCAATTCGGCAAAATTAATCTTGGAAGTTAACCCCTTGCCATAGGAGTTAACGTTCTGGCCAAGAAGCGTAACCTCTTTGCACCCCTGCGCCACCAACTCCCTTATTTCATCTAAGATCATTTCTGGTTCTCTGCTGCGCTCACGACCTCTCACATAAGGCACCACGCAATAACTGCAGAAATTGTCGCAGCCATATGTTATAGGGACAAGGCAGGACGTACCTGCTTCGCGGTTGATCGGCAAACCTTCAACAATCTCGTCATCGAGTTTTGTTACGCGGACTTTCTTCTCTTCAAACAAAACTTCATGCAAAAACCTCGGCAAATAATGGATCAGGTTAGTTCCAAAAATAAGATCTAAAAACGGAAATCTTTTTGCCAGATGATCCGCCATACCTTCTTGTTCAACCATGCACCCGCACACGCCAATAATAAGCTCCGGATTTTTGTCTTTTAACCTTTTCAAAACCCCAATATTCCCCAGAACTCTCGCGGTCGCAGTGTGTCGCACTCCACAAGTATTGTATATTATTACGTCACTTTCTTCTGTACTTGTCACCTGCTTGAAACCCAAGAGCTCAAGAACTCCGCATATTCGTTCACAATCTGCAACATTTTGTTTGCAGCCGTAAGAATGGACAAAGTAATTAGCTTTCACCCTTTGTTTGTTGTGCTTCCTTATCGCCTCCACAAGAGCCATGTTTAAATTGTTACTTAAAATGCCTCATCTCTCCTCAAAAAACTACCCGCCGGGCATTTCAGGATCTTTGATTGCCACCAACCTATATTTGTTCTTTTCTTTTTTGATCACATATATCATCTTTTTGTCAACCTGAACTTCATTCTGTTCATCACGCAGCAACATCCGCGGCCTAACATATCCAACAGTTAGCCGAATCACACCCTCTTCCTTTTCCATGTTCGAAATCAACGGAAGATAACTATTGATCTGACTAGCCAACTGAACGTGATAAACTGATTCCTCCGACCTATAAGTGCAATAAAACCCAGAAAGATCCGCGAGGCTTTGATGTTTGAGTTTTTGTGAAGTTCCAAAAAGTTCCCCCACGCTCACTTCCACGTCGCTTTTCGGAATAATATATTCGTCATCGTCGCTTTTGGCATATTTTTTATTGTTGTTTAAAAATATGTTGTTCATTGCCGCTTCAAGCAACAAATTGTCACTAAGCTTTGCCCCTTCGTCAAACGGCACCGGATCGCACATCAAAACCGGTTCAATAAACCTTGTTAACCGTTCTTTTTCGTTACGGCCACTCAAAATGTCTGAGAAAAAACCGAACAACCAACCAAAAACTGTTATTAACCCGATTAGAGTGAAAACACATACCGTCAACCCCGTCAGAAAGTTTTTCTTGTTGACCTTTTTCAATGACTCTCTAAACCCCATAAACACACCCTTTTGCTCTTCCAGAGCCACAAAACACACGCACTTATTACGACAAGTTAATTATACAACAAATTGATTGAAACAACAAGTGCTTTAACATCTCATAAATCAACGAGACGCCACCCAAAAAGGTAGCGCCTTGTACTCATAGTTCTTCGTCTGTGCGCGGCAATATGCCGAGAATCATCATCTTAATCCTTATATATCTTCACTATCTGTCAAATTTGTTGATTTAGAAGATGGAATTCGACAATGTTGAGTTTGTTAATGCCAAGTTTGTTGCTGTTGAGTCAGTTGATTTGGAAAGCGAGTTTGGTGTTATTGAATCTGCCGATGTTGAGCCGGACAACGAGGAATCTGTTGTTGGCGCTGGATTCACACTCACATTCTGTAACGGCTGGCCGCCGTTCGTCGAGGCGGGAGCGACCAGAGACACTCTGTCCATTTGTCTCATTCCCTGCGAGTAGCTTGGAGACGCCTCCCCCGTTGAAAAGGGTTCTCGGAACACAAGATAGTTGGCATTTGCTGGCAAGGCAAATTCTATGGTGTCACCACGAACCTTGCCAGTAGCCCCAAAGAGGAAATCGGGCGGTTGTGGTTCCCCGTTCTCTTCTCTCTGCTTTTGCTTTTCCGGCTGCTTTTCTTCAAGACCCGTTGGGTCGTTCTCTTTTTTTTCAACAAACCAATCTTGAAGGGGTTGAGAAACTGCACTTAGCGCAAACAACAAAGGGGCCGCGAAGACGGAGAAGGGGGGATTTCTAACCAAGCGAGTGCTTACCAACAAAAGAGGTGCCAACCTTTTCCTAGCACCATCTGCCCACACACCAATAGGATGAACGTTAGCGCCTGCAAATGTAGTCGGTTTTTTGCCATCCCATATTTCGCCGCTTTGCAAGGCTTCTCGTAGTGCTGTAGCTACACGGTTTGCTTCTTTTATAATTTGCCTCGCTTCCGCTTCTGTGCCTTTGAACGTTGCCGTCTCTCCGTCCCCTTTTTGCATGTGAGCTTCAACGGCTACCAAAACTTTATCAACTTCATCCGTAAACTTATTTGCCGTAACAATCGGCGTGCACACAGTACCTGTGATCACCACCACACCACAAATGAATGCTAGTGTCTTCTTGCTTTTCATGAAAATTCCTCCTTCAAATTTCAGAGCCAGAACACCTAGCTCCTTTCATAAATCAACGAGATGCCACCCGGAAAGGTAGCGCTCTGTATTCTTGTTTCTTTGAATTTCACATGAGGCTAGTCATAAGCCTACGCCTCTCTGGCCCAATGTCAGACGATGTCAAGTTGGGATTGAAGTTTCACCAGAATCGATAAACATTTGTCTGGAATAAGTTGTTTGTCTTTGCTCTGTTCCGTTAAAATTTCCGTAGCAACCGTTCCCGTAGTAACCGGATACGGCGGGCATCCCAACTCGTCTCCACACGGCCCACCTGAAACCCATCTCGTCTGCCGCACTAGCCGAACTTCTTTCGGCAATTTGCTGCGAAGTTTTTTCACCAAATCTATCAAACCGGCTCTTCTTCGTCCACCTGTTTTTGCCGACCGTTTTTGTCCGTCAGTTTCGGCGGTAAGGCCGTGGCAATCGGTGCCCAGGGCACAGAACTAACAATCATCACCGCCCCAAAGAATAATGCCAGCGTTTTCTTATTTGTCTAAACCCAGCATAGGCCAAAAACTCGGAAGCACGAAAGTTGACTAACCTAAGACAACATCAGCACCACGCCGCGTCCCTACAATCTCTCCATTGAATGTGCTGTGGACGTTTGTGTACAGCACAGCTCGCTCCCCGTTGCATAGCCCAGTGATCCGCCCACCGACCAGGCAGAGGCCATCGAAATCAGCAGCATCTTGGATTTGCAGCAACAACTGGCCGTGCGGCCCTCTTGTCACAACGAGCACGGGTTCTTGAATGTCGTAGTAGCCCAAGCAAACAGTCGAGGCATGGGCGTCGCCCCGATCAATGCGAGCTGCTAAAATTTCGCCGCCTGGTGTCCTATTAAGCTGCCTATATAAAACAAATTGCTCACCGCCATGTGTTGCGACAATATCACCATGCGTAATGTGAATGTTAGTGTAAGCGCCTGGACTCTGAACGTGCAGAATCCACTCGTCGTGCTGGCCAACTGTCACCGTGAGTTCCGGTTGTTGAAGCTCTTGTTGTTGATTCCCGCCTGTTGGGCTGCTCTTCCACGCCGCGGCTGACGCAGCCAATGCCGTTGGCGCACAAATTGCGCCGGCGAGAAGTGCTGCACAAAGCAACACCGTTAAATTTTCCTTGCTTTTCATAAATACACATCCTTTTCAAATTTTGGATCTAAACTACTTTAGCCCTTAATTATTAAACAGTCTATCATAATTTATTTTCTATGTCAATACCATTTTGATGAAAAAATTAATTTCGGAGAATAAGCCAAATTAACGCGAAATATTTACGAATTTTTAAGAGTTTTGCACGAAATTTTTCATAGCTGATCTTTCTTGGCTTTTTTAAAGCGAAAACTCGCGTTTCAAGCAAACCAGAGAGGGAATTGCGATTTTCCCTCTCTGGACTCTTCTTTAAAAAACGCTTTTGCCAGAACCCAAGGTGTTTGCTTTTTTACATGTAATCGATTGTAACGCTACATTCGTCAAATCCTACGCTCTTTCCATATATTCTCCGGTTCTTGTGTCTATTCTGATTTTGTCGCCCTCATTCACAAACATGGGAACCTTGATCTCTGCTCCCGTTTCTAAAATTGCGCTCTTTGTTACGTTGGTTGCGGTGTCACCCTTAACTCCGGGTTCGGTCTCGGTTACTTCAAGAACAACAAAAAAAGGCAATTCCACTTCTAAAACACGGCCATTAAATGATGTGACCTTCATCTCCATGTTTTCTTTTGCAAACTTAAAGCTTGATTTCAAAATATTCTCGCTTATCTGGATCGTTTCATACGTTTCGTTGTCCATAAAATAATAAAGGTTGTCTTCATTGTACAGATATTGCATCTCTTTTCTTTCAATGAATGCCTCCGGGAACTTATCCGTCGGAGTAAATGTTTTGTCAATCACAGCTCCTGTAATT
The DNA here is from genome assembly GCA_026001145.1 of Clostridia bacterium. Taxonomy (GTDB): domain Bacteria; phylum Bacillota; class Clostridia; order Oscillospirales; family Ruminococcaceae; genus BNZN01. The sequence goes on from BNZN01000001.1 coordinate 24,827, forward strand.
ATATTCCTTACTTTCGTTCTCACAAAAGCCGCACCTTTACCAGGCTTAACATGTTGGAATTCAATTATCTGATAAGCCGCTCCATCCATTTCAAACGTCACGCCATTCCTAAAATCTCCCGCTGATATCATATATTTGCTACCTCCCACTCTTTCAAGATGATTTTACTTGCCCTTAAGTAGGTTTTCTGTCGCCTCTTAAACAGCTCTTGCAACTGCTTTTTAGTGAGCCTTGCAACCAAAGGTCTGTCTGACCCTTTAATTCTGGAATAACAGGTTTCGAAACTTACATACAAGAAGAGTATATCAAAATCCTTCTCAAACATCAATATGTTTCTTTCGTTTTCAAACGTCCCGCCACCAACAGCAATCACAACATTTTCCATCTTGGTTAATTTTTTGCAAAACTCGGTTTCAACTTCTCTAAAAAAGCTTTCACCAAACTCTTCGAATATCTGGCTTATTAACATGCATTTTTCTTCTTCAATCTTTGCATCCAAATCAACGAAACCAAGTCCCTTTTGGTACGCTATCCACCTTCCGAAGGTTGTTTTGCCAGCCCCCATAAACCCACATATAACCAGCTTTTTGCCATCAAGCTTCATGTTTCGCGCCTTCAATTTTGGCAAGTTTGTTAATTCCCGCCAAAACAAATCCCATAAGAATAAACCCACCAAACGGGAAAGCAAAACCTTCAATTCCAGGGCCAAAAAATTTGCGGCCGCTCAGCCATTCACGCAACCCCGAAATTAACAATATTTGTACACTAAAAAACAAAACATAAAGAACGCTGTTTAGTAATCCAAAAGGTTTGTAAGCATTCCCGGTTTTTGTGAATACGCTATAGTCACTAAGCGCAAAAGTATGTAACACCAAGATCGGCAGATAGATTTTGTTTGAATCCACAACATAGGGGTAATGTTCCTTGAGCAAAAGAAATACCGAGATATAAATCAAACATGAGATAAAAATGTTAAAAACAGCGCCCAACCTTCCATGCAACCTGCTCCTGAATATGTATGAGATGCATTCCGATGTAAGCACGACCAAAGCCATAGCAAACGAGAAAACCAAACCCGCTCGCAAAGAGTTCCCGCAAATCACAATAGGAGCAATAAACAATTGGGTCAAAAACAGTTTATTTTTACTCTTTATTCTGCGCCAAATGTCATTACTGCTCATCTTCAAATCCTCCGCCACATCAGATGATTTTTATGTTTTGGCAAAGCTCACTCAACTCATCTACTCCAAGCCACCATGTATTGCTGTCTGAACTATAACTAAAACCTTCCGGCAGCTCTTTTCCGCTACTTTTCAAAACGGTTGAGACATGATCTATATCCAGGTGTGAATATATCACATAATAATCATCGAATTCTCTGGTAAATTTGGCATCGGCCTTTGTTATCATTATTTCATGGAGCTTTTCCCCCTCCCGAATCCCGATTTCATCGAAGCCGCAATCGGGAAGAATTGCCCTGGCAAGATCTGTCACCTTGAAAGACGGTATCTTTGAAACAAAAGTCTCGCCTCCTCTGGAAAATTCAAGTGCTTTCATCACTAGCTCTATCCCATTGTCTATCCCTATCCAAAACCTCGTCATTCTCTGGTCGGTTATCGGCAAGTTTCGAATCCCATTTTTAACCAAGTTCTGAAAATATGGGATAACAGAGCCGCGGCTCCCAGCTACATTACCATATCTGACAATCGCAAAAGTCGTTCCTTTTCCTCCCGCATAGGAATTAGCCGCAATAAAAAGTTTGTCAGAAAGTAACTTTGTGCCTCCATAAAGATTAATGGGATTAACTGCCTTGTCGGTTGAAAGAGCTATCACTTTTTTCACACCAGCATCCAAAGCCGCCTCCACAACGTTTGTTGCTCCGTCGACATTGGTTTTGATTGCTTCAATCGGGTTATATTCACACGTAGGCACCTGTTTCATCGCCGCTGCATGCAGCACATAATCAACACCGTCAAACGCCCTTTTCAATCTATATTTGTCTCTAACATCCCCCACAAAAAAACGCAACCTGTGATCAGGTAATTCCTGCTTAAACATAAACTGTTTGTATTCGTCCCGTGAAAAGATTATTATCTTCTTCACATCATAGTTTGCAAGAAGGTGCTTTGTGCAGTTCTTCCCAAAAGACCCGGTTCCGCCTGTGATCAAGATGCTTGCTCCATTGAACATAATCTACCTCCAATTTGCCAACCATTCCTTCACTTCTTCTGCTAGCCACCTGTAGCGTTACAATTGATGTGAGACTTTCCAAACAATTTTAAAATCTCATAGTAAACAACCTTGAGTTCTGGAAAAAAGCGTTTCAAGGGAGAGTCCAAAGAGGGGAAATTGCAATCTCCTCTCTGGTTTGCTTCTTTTGGAACTTTTCTTTCAAATTAAAGAAAAGTTCGAGAAAGCGATGTGCTTTGATTTTCGGAATGCTTGGAAAGCATCGTTGCAACAAAGATAATTATAATATGGAAAATTTCTGGTCTCACATCATTGACAAATCTACATTCCTTCATTTCTTCTTCTAGCTACCAAAGCAAACACATAAAACACCGGACAACGTCATCTTAAAACAATGGCAACGCCCTAACGTTTGTTCATGTATCAGATATGCATTCAACTATTTTTGCTCATTCTTAAGTAATTGTATAGATACTGCTGAGCAACTCCTTCAATTCCTTTGATTTCCGCAGGCCATCCATTTGGAAAATATCTCAAAAGCCCCCTTTTGATCCACACATCCACGGGTGCCTGCGCTTTTCTTCCCATTCCATAAAGCAAAACACAAGCGCCAACTTTGGGCCCAACGCCATCTATTTTCATTAACACAGAAAGTGCCGTCTCATCCGACATCGAATCCAGACTTTGCAAATCAACAACTCCTTCTGTCACTAACTTCGCTGCAGAGGATATATATCTTGCCCTGAAGCCACTCCCAATGCTTTTCAAGTCTTCAATTCCAAGCTTTATGAGTTGATCTGGTCTTGGGAAGGCATAAACACTATCACAAATTTCGGTGCCTGCCAACTCAGAAAGCCTATTTATGATTCCCTTAATTCTTTTGATATTGTTATTCTGGCTAATTATGAAAGAGATGAGCGTCTCCCAGGGATCTTGCTTTAATATCCTGATTCCCGAAGAAAACTCATATGCCGCCTTTAATATTGAGCTTTTCTTCAATTTTGATTCTATAATCCGGTAATCTTCATCCAACGAAAAGTATTTCTGCCAGAAACTAGGATTAGATTCTTTCCCAAATTCTTCAACAAACAGTGCTTTGTCCACCTGCGTGATTTTTGCGTATCTCTCCCCGGCGATGCCCCAAAATGAACCTTCTGAATCTTCGTTCCATCTGAAGCACTGGCCACACTCTAATGTATTCTTCAGCGAAAAATCATCGACTATGTCAAATTTCATCAAGGTTTTCAGCGGCACGCTCCCTTCAATATACCAAACACATCCATCAAGGAGCCATCAGCAGGGTCACGCACAACATGTTTGCAGATACCTTTTATATCTTCAGGCGCAGAAAGCACCGTTATTGGGTGACCTGCAACCGTGAGCATCTCAAAATCATTGTAGTAATCCCCGATGGCAAAAACGTTATGTAATGGAATTCCAATGAGTTCCACTAGCTTAAGAAGCGCAGCCCCTTTCGAGACTCCTTTTGGTAATATCTCAATAAAATATCTCGCCGACTTGGTTACTTCAAGCTCCTCACCGCTTACCCCGCACAAAAGCTCATATATCTCATCCTGTTTCTCCTCATCGCAAGAAATCAGAACTCTTAGCATCCTTGTGCAATCCTGTGGCTTTGCAGTGCTGCCAGTTATGTTAACCTTTTCGAAATATCCGGCTATATACTTATCTTTTCTGACCACATATTCATCTTTTACATCCGAAAACAGAACACCGCAATCTCTATATTTTTCCATGACCTGCGAAAGTAAATCAACTGTGAACCCTATATGACACCACTCAAATAATGTCTTTTCATTTGCGTAATCATAGATACAACTGCCATTGTATAAAATTGCCGGCACATTACTGTTTATAGCCTTATAGACCTCTCTGGCTGCGCCACAGCTCCTGCCCGTTGCAATCGTTAAAAACCCTGTACGCGCAATTTCCTGTACTGCCTTCAGGTTAATCTGCGGCACACACATGGTCGCATCAGGAAGAAGTGTGCCATCAACATCCGTTATTACCAAAAACTTTTCACTCTTACCTGCCAATTTCCAAATTCCCCCTCGTATCATTTGCTCTCAACTCACAAACTGCATGGCTAAACACATCCACAAACCTTTCTGCCTCCGCCATTTTGTTTTCTTGCCAAAAACTCACCCTAATCGCCGAGTTGATAACTTCGCTGCCAAGACCAAGCGCTTTCAGAACATGACTTTCTTTGCTTTTTGAACATGCAGCTCCCACACCAACAAAGATTCCATCCTTTTCCAAACGGTTAAGCATCACCTGGGCAGGAATTCCCAAAACTGAGAAATTGAGTATGTATGGGGACGAATTCGCAGCCGAATTAATTTTTATTTCGTCAATTTCCAACAGTTTTGAAATCAAAAAGTCTTTCAATGACTTCATCCGTTCAAAATTTTCAGCTAACTGCCGCGATCTCAAATTTTCACACGCTTCAGCAAATCCGGCTATCCCAGGCAGATTTTCTGTCCCCATCCTAATTCCAAGCTCCTGAACTCCACCCTCCAACAAACAGGCTTTGACTCCTTTCTTCAAAAACAGGAAACCTACTCCCTGGGGAGCACCAACCTTGTGACCACAAAAACTCATCGCATCAATGTTAAGTTCGCGAGCATTTAACGTAAGCTTCCCAAATGATTGTGCTGCATCACAGTGAAACAAAGTTCTAGGATTTTTGATTTTAACTGCCTTTGCTAGCTCTTTTATATCATAGATGTCACCCGTCTCGTTGTTAACATACATCACACTCACAAGCGACGTGTCTTCATCAACCAGCTGTTCAAGCTCTTGAACGGGAATCTTGCCATTTTTGCCCGGTTTGAGATAAACCACTTCATACCCAAGGTTTTCAAGTTTTTTGCAGCACGCCAAGAGAGATTTGTGCTCAACCGCCGTAGTTATCACACGCTTACCACTTCTGAGCTTGGGTTTTAAGTTTCCCAAAAGCGCAATCATGTTGCTTTCGGTCGCCCCAGATGTGAAATAAAGCTCGCAAGGTTCGCAGTTTATTATTGCGCTTATTTTATTTCTAGCATCTTCCAAAATCTCTTTTGCAAGCCGCCCAAGTTTGTGCAAAGAAGATGGGTTCGTTGCAGAACTCAGCAGAACATCATAAACCCTTTTGGCAACTCTTTCCCCAACCATGGTTGTCGCCGCATTATCAAAATATATGTCACTACTCATAAGGTGTTCCCCCGCCGGGAATATGAGTCACATTTTTCACCCATCCACCCATTTTAAGCCGCACAAAAGCAAAAACAAGCTTCACAAAAACATCAACTCTTGTGCAAAAATAAACAATAATCGGAGCCCACCCGAAAACGTGAAAACCTGCCCACGCTAATGGCACTGCAATGATCCACAAAGAGAGAGTATCAAGAACCAACACAACTTTTGTATCCGCGCCGCCTCGCAACAACCCGGTTATGCAGGTGCTAGAAACCGCTTGAAACAACAAAATCGCCGCATTTATTCCTATTAGTTGAGAAGCAATTGCTTTTGCTCCTCCACTCAATTTCCCCACGTTAAGTATAGGATCTCTGACAAGCAAGGTTAAGCCCGCCGAAAAAACACCAACCACCAAAGATATTAGAACCACTGTACGTGTAACTGCCGAAAGTTTTTTCTGTTCTCCGCGACCCACAAGCTGCCCAACTATCACTTCAACAGAAACTGCAAACCCAGCGATAAAAACAACGGAAAACTGCGCGAAAATACCCACTTCGCTAGTGGCAGCAATCAACTCCTTGGAACCGGTTTCACTGAACACTACATTGTTCATAGCAAGACCCAACCCCCACAACAGCTCGCTTACCATAACAGCATATGAATCCTTAAACAATTGTTTAGTTGCGCTCTTCTTCTTCGCAAACAAATCACGAAGCCTGAAACCTAGCTTTTCTTCTTTCCGTTCCAGAAACCAGATGCAAAACAAGAATGCAACGCCCATTGCGATAAGCGTCGCACACGCCGACCCCCTGATGCCCATTGCTGGAAGGCCCAACTTTCCAAAAATCAGCAGGTAATTCAAAATGATATTGATCAGCAATGTTATAACTTCCAGAATCAGAGCGAACCTGACTTCTCCAATGCTTCTTATCACCAGCATATATGTCATTATAAACCCTGTTAAAACGTATGTTGGAGCCATGATTTTAAGATATTGCGCACCAATTTCGACCAGAACCTGATTATGAGTAAGCAGCTGCATAACACCTGTTGGGAAAAAGAATAAGACAAGTGAAAAACAACCACCTATCAACAACATTACATCCAGCGCAACGGCCATAATCTTTTTTATCGCTGGCATATCCCCGCGCCCGTAATATTGAGAACACACCATGCACGCTCCGCTGCTAACCCCGGACGTAACAAAAAAGAATATGAGAAACGGCGCATTCGCAATTGTACATGCGCTGAGTTCATTTTCGCCAACGAACTGCATCATAAAAACGTCTGTCATGTTAATGGCAAACGAAACCAAACCCTGCACCGCCATGGGCAGCCCCAGAGTTAACAACAGTTTATAAAATGACTTCTCTTTAACCAAGCCTAAATTCATAATTTTTGTTCCGATTCGCCCCCAAACACATCATTATAAAAAACGATAACTCGTGTTCCCAGCATTGTTAAAAGCATCTCTGGAATTAAATAAGACAGGTTATAAAGTGCGCTTGCCACAAAGATTCTGCTCCAATTATTTTCCACTGCGAGCAGCGAGTTCCAAACAAGCACTCCGGACAGCGTGTGGGCAGAAAATCGCAAAGAAAAAACGCTCAAAACACAAAATAAAACTTTCATTCGCAGATTCTTAGTTTTTTTGCTTAAGCTGTTCAAAAACACACCGGCAAGACCAATTGCTCCATAGCTCAGTAGATAATCTAATAACACACTCAGCCAAAAGTTCATTGCCCCAAGAGCAATGAACTTTCCGAAGCCCATCAGCAATTTAAAAAGCCCGTAGCAGAACCCAAGCAACACCCCAAAGCGTGAACCATATTTGATGCTGGCACAAACTATCGGAACCATGCTAAAAAGAGTCACGGAACCCCCGCAAAGAGCCCAAAAACCTGAAAACTTAAAGCTGCCCAACACCATCGTCAGCGCTAAAGTGAGTGCAAAAGAAGTCAGGTTTTTTATTTTTTTAGCTTCTTGCAATCTTAATATCGCTTTGTTTTTCACCGTTTTGTTTTAGGATATTCTTGGTGTTTTTGATGTCGTTCAAGCAGCCCAGTAAACCATTTTCTGTCCGGTTCAAAAGATCATCCAAATGTTCATATGTGTCAGTTTTTATCTCTTTCGCATTGATTGTTGCTTCGGTTACCACCTCTTGCGCCTTTTTCATGGCTTTCTGCAAAATTTCTTCTTCGGTTACCAAAAGGCAAGCCTTCTCTTCGGCTTTTTGGATCATCATCTGAGCACTCTTCCTCGCATTTTCCAAAATCGCTTCCTCGCGTTCAGCTATGTCCCCCGCAATCCGAACCTCACTGGGTAAGCTTTCACGAATCTCTTCCAAAATCTCAACGGCTTCACTCACATAAACCAGAGCCCTGCCCCCAGAAAGAGGAATCTTCATTCCCTTAGTGAGCAGGTGCTCAAGAACATTTAACAGTTCATCAATTTTATTTGTTGCCATACTGTCCTCCCGGTTTCTTTATAGTTTAACAATCTTATTTTATCACACTTCCCCTCGGAAAGCAAAAAGCTGGTAAAATCAGAACATCTATCCCCTAAAGCACTAAAGCAAAACAAAGGGAAGCAATTTTTTCGAATTGGTCCCCGTTTCGCAAAACCTCAGACGAGCTTTTTACGGAGTCAAACACATATGTATGCGGCAAAGAACCTCCTGAATAGAAGTTTGTGAATCATCCGAGTGGTTTTTTAAATCCACATCCAAAGCAGATAAAATATCTATGCATAGGATAATAGAATTCAAAGTGTATTTTGATGCAAGCTTATATGCGTTTTGAATTCGAAACATTTTGCCTTTATAAACATCTGCAAAATCAGCCGAGAACGTTTCAGGTGTGATTTTACAAAGACTCGCGATTTTAGTGCGCAACAAATCGATGAACAAGGTGGAAATGGCCGCGACTATCAAGCTTGGCGGTCCATTGTTTTTCATCATGCCAGAAAGTGTTTTGTGGGCCAGCTTAAGATCCCCCTGAACAATTGCTTTCGAGATTTCAAATGCGCTTTGTTCCAGATTTGTTTTTATCATCAGGTCTATATCAGACTGCTCTATCACGTTTTTTTGGAATGCATTCGCATATGCGCAGAGCTTTGAAATTTCGAGCATGATGAAGTGAAGGTTGAGAGAACAAAGATTAGTAAGAGATGACGCACAAACTCTCGAGATTTTTATTCCGCTAGCTTCAAATTCCGAGATCACAAAATTAATAAGTGCGAGCCCTGTCATTGCGTTTAGCTCTTTTAGCGTGGCAAACTCCCCAAATGAGTTGAGCAGTTTGGTGGCTGCAGCGTTCAACTTAGGTTCGGTTCTTAAAAAAATCAAAAAGCTTTGGTCCGAAACGTTTGCCAAAAAAGTCAAAAAACCGGCTACTTCCTTTTTGGTCAAGCTTTCCCAGGCAAAATTATAAACCACAACACATCTTTTTTCTTCGGCAAACGGGATTGTTTGCGTGGCATCTATTATTTCGTAAAGTTCAAAATCCTCTTTGAAAGTCGTGAGATTGCAGGGTTGTTTGATGTCAATTTTTTTCAATAGGTCACCGACAAACTTACTCTTCAAATAGCCGTCTGAACCATAAACTATGTACGTGTTATCTTTGCCCAAATCAAATCGCCTCACTTCGTCTTGACTTCTTATAAAGAATTATGTCACTAGACAACGTATGCTATAATCTTTTGCGGGTAGGTCTCGCTTAGAGCGGTCTAGTCAACCCTCTTTTTGGAAGGGGGTTGATGCAATGAAGAAGGCGTTGTTCTTTATAGAACTCATCAGAGTTATTATAAAAGCATATCTGCTTTTCAAAGCACAAAAATAGGCCGCAAACCCAGTGATTAATGCTGGGCTAGCGGCTTAGTCAAGCTAGAGTGACTAGGTCGCCCAATTGGAAGGCAAACCCACCCTTTATGAATACAGTCTAGCACATAAATGCAAAGATGTCAAAAAACAAAAAGTATGCTATAATTTAGCTGCATAACATAGGAGAAAATTGGGTTTACTAGGTTTTCGGAAAGAAGCTTTAAATGAAGATATTACATACTTCAGATTGGCACATTGGGAGAAATCTGGCAGGATTTTCGCTGATTGAAGATCAGCGCTATGTTTTGGATGAGCTTAAAGACTATGTTAAAAAACAAAATATAGATGTGCTGATTGTGGCGGGCGATGTTTATGACAAGGGAATCCCTTCAACCGAAAGCATCCGCTTGTTGGATGATGTTCTCTTTGAGATAATAAGCGAAACAAATGCAAAAATCCTTATGATTGCGGGGAACCATGACAATGCAGCAAGGCTTGCATTCGGTAACAGACTTTATCAAAACAACCCGTATATCGTGGGAGAATTCGATGTTAATCTGCCCAAAATCACTCTTCAAGATGAACATGGCGAGGTCAACTTTTTCTTTCTGCCTTACTTTGTGCCAGAAAAAGTTGCACAGCAGCTTAAAATCAAGGCGGCGGGTTTTGATGAAGCTTTTAAGTTAATTCTCGAACATAACAGACCCCAGATCGATGAAACAAAGCGGAATGTACTCGTCGCTCATGGGTTCTTTTCATGCTTTTTGAGCGAAAAGAGCGATTTGATTGTGACCGAACATGAACTTCCTGTTGGCGGGATGGATGTGATAGACATAGCGCCCGCTGCCTTCTTTGATTACGTGGCCCTTGGGCACATCCATTCACCCCAAAAAGTTTATAGTGACAACATTCGCTATGCGGGTTCGTTGCTAAAATATTCGCTCAGCGAAGCTGATCAAAAGAAAAGTGCTGTTGAAGTGTTTCTTGGGCCAAAGGGCAAATTTGAAACAAAGGCAGTCGAATTGCATCCGCTTCATGATTTAAAGGTTATCACTGGGTTTATCAACGACATATTAGAAAATCCCGATGCTTACTGCTCAAACAGATCTGATTATGTTTTTGCAAAATTGCTTGATACCGAAAGTGTTTTTGACGGCATTTACCGCTTGCGTCAGGTGTTTAAAAACGTCCTGGGGTTAAGTCTTTTGAATAACGTGAGTGAAGAGGTGTTTGAAACAACAAAAGATTTGAACGAATCCCAAGACTTATTAACGCTTTTTGCTAAGTTTTTTACTAAATTAACCGGGAAGCCTTTAATAGATGAGCAGTCAGAAATTATTAAGAAGATTGCCCGCGAGCAATCTTCTGAGCAAATCTTGGCCGACTGTGTGGAGGTTTGAGATGATTCCGCTGACACTGAAAATTTCTGCGTTTGGTCCGTTTGCCAAAGAAGTTTTCTTGGATTTTAGCGAAATTCAGGGGAATATTTTTTTAATTACTGGGTCAACAGGAGCGGGAAAAACATCATTGTTCGATGCAATATCTTTTGCTCTTTTCGGAAAGGCAAGCGGAAATTCGAGAACCCCGGATAATTTGAAAAGCGATTTCTCTAGTGAGGCCGATGTTTGCTTTGTAGAATTTTGCTTTAAACTTAAAGATGATATATTCAAAGTCAGAAGAGATGCACCATATTTAAAAACCACCTCGAAAGGGACCACAAGGAATATCAGTGCCAAAGCTTCTTTAACTCTTCCGGACGGTGAAATTTTAACCGGAGTTGATGCGGTAAATGCCCGAGTTGAAGAAATTCTGAGGCTTAATGAGTTGCAATTCAAACAGATTGTGATGTTGCCGCAAGGTGAATTTAAGCGCTTGCTTGAAGCCAAAAGTGATGAAAAACAGCTCATCTTCAGAAGGGTTTTTGGAACCGAAATTTTTGCTGATTTCACGAACAGGTTGGGAGAACAATCTAGAACAATTGAACAGCATATCGCCTCATCGCAAAACCTGATTTCGATGAGGCTGAAAGATTTGCCATCTAGGCTGGGAAGCCAGGAGCTTGCGGCGCTTGGCCCAGAAGAAAGTTCCGAAGTTGGTGCAGTTTTGGAACAACTTGAGTGTTGGATTTCACAAAGTGGAGAAGAATTAAGCAAGCTGAAGACGACGGGAAAAAAGCTTGAGGAAGAGAAAAACAAAGCCCTAGTTCACATGGAACGCGCTCAGGTAATTAGTAACAAGATAAGGGAGAAAAGGGAATTTGAAGAAAGCTTGAAGAAGTTAGAGCAAGAAAGTGATAGATTTGCTTCACTCCGCCAGAAACTAGTTTTAATTGCTGCTGCAAAGGAATTAAAGTCAGATTATTTTTTGCTTGCAGAGAAAAAAAATCAACTAAATCAGATAGTTTCTGAAATTTCAGAAGAAAACACCAAGTTAGAAAAAAATTCAGAAGAATTAAAGCAACTTGACGGAAAATTTGATAAACTAAAGGAAAATAAAATAGATCCAGTTGAAACTAATAGGCAAGTTTTAAAACTCGAAAACATGTTAGAGAATATCGAAAAAACAGAAGCGCTGCGAACCGATTTGCTTCAAAAAGAAGAAACTTTGAAGGCCTTGAAACTGCGGCAAAAAGCAATTGATTTGGGCAAAGAAAAACTAAAAAATAATCAAAAATTAAAAGATCTGGCAAGCCAGATTAGGTCAATTAAGCTTACGTTGGAGCTCACAGAAAAACAAAAGGCGCTGAGTTTATCTCGGGAGCAGCAAAAAGAAGCTTATTCGACGCTTTATGATAAGTTTTTGGAAAATAGAGCTGGCTTTTTGGCATCGCAGCTTGAACCCGGGAAGCCGTGCCCCGTGTGCGGTTCAGAGAATCACCCGCAAAAGGCAAGTGTTAGTGGAAAAAGAATCAATCGCCAGCAACTCGAAGAAGCAAAAGCTACCCTCGAACAACTTGAAAGTTCGCTTGCCAAAATCAACCTTGACATGAAGGAACAGGTTAACCTGCTTCAAGCGGCGGGAGTTGTGGATTTGCAGCTGCTTCAAAAAGCAGATGTCTTGAATATTCTTGCCCAAAAACAGACGGATCTTGCCGAGTTGAGCCAAGTGAAGGCAACGATTGAACAAAATCAGAAGTTGTCAGGGTTGCCTGTGCTGAATTATTGTGAAGAAGAATTTGATGAAGCAAGATTTGGCTTCGCAAAAGAGGTTGCCAACCTTGAAGCACAAATTGCTAATCTGCAGGAGGCAACTGCTCTGCACAAGGGAGAATATATATCCTGCGAAGATGCAAAACGGGAAATAAACGAGCTTCAAACAAAGTTGGCTCGGCAAAACGAAGCGTTCGAGCGTGTTAGCGTCGAACACAGCAAAAGGCAGAGTGCTGTTTTCGAAAACCAAAACATGCTGGAACGACTGAAAGCTAATCATGAGAAATTACAAAAGATATTCGATGAGGACCGGCAGGAGTTTGCAAACAACCTGAAAAAGAACGGGTTTGGCGGAATGGATGCCTTTTTGCAGGCTCTTGAAATGGATGGTGCGGCACTCGAAGAGCAGGTTAAAAGTTATGAGAAGAGCAAGCAAGGAGTTTTGTTTAAGCTAGAAATTCTCAAAAAAGAATTAGATGGCGTAACAGAAGAAAACCCTGAAGAACTCGCAAATTCTCTGGCTTTGATGAAGACTCAGATTAATGGCTTGGATGCTGAAAGAAGCAAATTTGAGAGCACCTTGGAATTTGGCAAGCAGATTTTTCGTGATGTTGAACATGAATGGCACAAAATCAAAGGAGAGCGCAAAGAGTGGGGAAGAGTGGACGTGTTATATAAGCTAGCCTCGGGTCAGAACCCATTGAAAATTTCGTTTGAAAGGTTTGTTCTTTCGCATTACTTTGACCATATAATTGAAGCTGCAAATGCCAAGTTGCGAAGCATGACAATGATGCGTTTTAAGCTGCGAAGAAAACAAGAAAAAAACAAAAAGTATCTTTCTGGGTTAGATCTTGAGGTGATGGATAGCTTTACAGGAAGGGCCAGAGATGTTAACACTCTTTCTGGTGGCGAAAGTTTTAAGGCAGCTTTGGCTCTGGCTCTGGGCCTTTCAGAAGTAACGCAAAACTATTCAGGTGGCACGCATATGAACACTATGTTCATTGATGAAGGGTTCGGAACATTAGATGAAGAAGCCCTTGATTCGGCAATTGAAACCCTGATGAAATTGAAAGATAGCGGCAGACTTATAGGTATTATCTCCCACGTATCTGAGCTGAAAGAAAGGATTAAAGAGAAGCTGGTGGTAAGTTCAGGTACTCAAGGGAGCACGGCTTGGTTCGAATCGGCCCAGGCCCCTGACTGAGGCACGTTCGGCTCATATTTTATAGAAACATCCTAAAACCTATAAACATTATGTGCAAATTTAGATTATTATGTTGAATTAACTGCCTGCACAGGGATGGTATTTGACATGGCAGAAATATGGTAGTAAACTCATGGGCATAAGAGTTAGAAATTCTAGCTCCGAAATTTTGAGGGGGAGTATTTAATATGAAAAACAAGAAAGGCTTAACAGTATTCTTTGGCGCAGTGATGATTGTTAGCCCCGTGCTGTGGACACCGATTGCTACAGCGCTACCACCGAAACTGTTGAACAAAGTCGAGCAACAAAATTGTGAGAGAGATGAAAAGCAAATTTGTGAAGACTTAATCGCGGGCGTCGAGCAGGCAGAGGCGTCCGTAAATGAACTCGAACAACTGATAACCACAGCGGTGAAGGAGGCCCATGTGCGATTCTCTGCAGTTGTCACAAACCGCCGAACCGTTTGTCCGATAATTCCTGTCGCCGTTGCCAACACGGACACAGCTTCCAAGTTGCCTGCCGTTGTGGACAAACTGCGCGCGGCGCGCGCGAAGCTGACAAACGGCGAGACGCAAACAGACAAACTGGCGCACACATTGGGGTCTCCTCTCCGAGACGAGACGGCAAAGAGTTGCGCCAGCCGTTTTTTTTCGCTAGCGTCAAAAGCAGAATCCCTGTTGGGGTGTTTTGTTGTGCGGGGCCGCAAACACGGTCAGCTGCATACATTGTCCGACTTGGAGTGGCTCGCCCACGAGCACAGCAAGCAGAGCGAGCGAGTGCTTGCTAATTTGCGGGGGTTCGCGGTGTGAACGAAGAAAGCGGATTAGCCGACGAGATCATGTTGGCGTGGCCATCGATTTGATGTTTGCCAATCTTAGGTCTATAAGTTTCAGCGAATAAAAACGCTTTGGGAACGCTATCCTGAAGTGTTTTTTGTTGGCCTCTGTGAAAGAGGCGCCTTAATACAGAAAAATGCAAAAATCTTAAAACAAACACCTTAGACTCTGGAAAAAAGCGTTTCAAGGGAGGGTCCAGGGAGAGGAAATCGCAGTCCTCTCTGGTTTGTTTTGGAAGGCGAGTTGTCAAAACACAAAAAAAGTACAAGAAAGCGAATTCGTTAAGAGTTTCGAAATGCTTGGAAAGCAAGTTAAAAAGGTTTGGTCATGTGGCAGAAGTGTTACAGAAGTATTTGTGATTATTCATGTGAAGCAGGTCGAAAAAAGTTATCTTGCAAACACAATCCTTTAATTTGTCAAATATGGGAAGAATCCCCATTGAAAAGCCCTTCCAATTTATGCTAGACTACTGAGAATAATCTCGTTTAAGGAAGGGAACATCGTGAAACGGCCGTTTTTTGTAATAGGACTAGTTTATTTGGTAGCAACGCTTTTTGCATGTGTTGCAGAAGGGTTTGTTAGCCAGACACTTGGAATTTTGCTGGTGCTGTTCGTGCCAGCTTTTTCTTGGTTCATAACACGTACGAGGTTTAGCAAAAACAAAAAAGAAATAAAAATCATAATGATTACCGCTTTGATTGCAGTTAATCTTTTCAACTTCCATTATCTCAAAATTACGTTGCCTGCAAAAGAGCTTGTGGGGCAAACAGCCAGGATAGAAGGGGAAGTTAAAGACTTTGCAGCGGGAGAAACCAAGCCAATTTATGTGCTTAAAGCAAAAGTTGAAACCGGCAAAGAGAAATATGAAGATGTGAAGATGCTGCTCTTTTTGGATAAGGAAACACGTTTGGAAAGATTTGAAAAAGTTTCTTGTAGGGTTAAGTTTTCGAAAATCAAAAAGAATCTGTTGTTCGACAGTAGTGAATATTACAAGGCAAAAGGTATCCAGCTTTCTGCAAGACCACTCGGTGAGATCACTATCACGCACCCACGAAACAGCTTAGCATCCAAGATTGGATTAATCAATGAGTATATAAAACGAAACATTGAAGAGACATTCACTGGATATCAGGGAGATGTGATGAAGGCAATAATTTTAGGGGACAAATCTGAACTTTCGCAGGATTGCAAAAATACGTTTAAAAGAAGCGGCATCTATCACATTTTGGCTGTTTCGGGCTTGCACATGAGCATTGTGACACAGCTTATCTGTTTGATTCTTTCGAAACTTAAGTGCAATCAAAAGGTCAGCGCAAGCGGTGCAATTGCCGGAAGCCTCCTTTTTGTTTTGGTTGTGGGACCCGCCCCTTCGGTTGTTCGTTGTGCGGTGATGACAATTATTTATTTGTTGGGGAAGATCATTGGCAGGGAGGCGGATTCCCGGAACAGCTTGGGATTAGGGCTCATTCTCCTGTTAGTTTGCAACCCATATTCGGTGTTTGACGTCGGGTTGCAGCTTTCATTCTTGTCAACTTGGGGAATTATTGTTTTTGGAGCGCGTTTGGCAAAGCAGATGGGAAAGTGGAAATGGCCGAAATTTTTCAGGGAATCGCTCTCAATAAGTTTTGCGGCAACTGGCGCAACGTTGCCGATTATGGCATGTAAATTTGGTGAAATTTCTTTCATTGCACCACTAACCAACTTGATTTTGATGCCAATAATTCCTTGGACGTTAGTTTGCACGTTATTTTTTGCAATCATCAGACCGCTGTTGGGAAGCGGATTTTTCTATAAGTGCGCAGTGCTAATTACAGGCGGCTCGATTACATTGTTTGTTGATATTGCTCGCATTTTCGCAGCTTTCCCACTCAGCAAACTTCAGTGGTGGCAATTGGCTTTGTGTTGCTGTTGCGCCATGATATTGTGGTTACTTAGGTACCCAAAAATCCAAAAAATAGTGCACATCAAAAACAGCAAACGAACAGGTTTGATCATCTGCGGAGTTTCCTTATCTTTGTTAGTTGCGGGCAGCTTTGGTTCTTGGTGGTGGAGAAGGCATGAGTCGCGAATTTTTATATTACCGGG
This sequence comes from Clostridia bacterium, assembly GCA_026001145.1. Classification (GTDB taxonomy): domain Bacteria; phylum Bacillota; class Clostridia; order Oscillospirales; family Ruminococcaceae; genus BNZN01. Next base: position 41,309 of record BNZN01000001.1, read on the forward strand.
GAATGGCAATGTGTTAATCAACTGCGAAGGGGAAAATTTGTTGATTGGTGCAAACAGAACAAAGGGGTATCTTAACCAATTGAACTGGGCATTAGACCAAACAAACAAGAATAACTTGGACACATTCATCTGCAGAGAGAACGAATTTAGTGCAGATCTTATTGAAAAGATATGCGAAAACTTCAACGTAGATAACATCTTAACAGAAGAAAAGATCCGGATTATGTTTGAAGAAAAACAGAACTTACCGAAGGTACGGCAGCTTGAAGAGATGGAAAAGTTTGTGCTTGGGAAAGGAGCTTCCCTTAAGGTTGCTGATGGCATTGCAACATTTGAATGTGACGGGAATCTGACCGTCATTTTGGAGCCAGATGCGGATCTTGGTGGTCTTTCTGAACTCATCAAAGAAGCAGATAACATTATTATGAGCAAAAAGACAAAATTGCCGGCGAAAGTGTTGAATTCCCAGAAAGTGATTGTTTATGACCTCAAACTAACATCAACAAGTGACCTTTCAAGCGGTGACTATGAGGTTTACACACCAAGATCAGATAAAATTTTGACGCTTCTTTTAAGAAATGGCCAAACGACGGTGAAGTGACATGTCCTTTGTTTCTCTCTTAGTTAAGCCATTCTGTTTGCTTCGAATTCCGGAACACTTGGAAAACAAGAGTTTACCCAAATTTTTAAAGCAGGACCTTTGAAAAAAGCGTTTTAAGGGAGAGTCCAGAGAGGGAAAATCGCAATCTCCTCTCTGGTTTGTTTCTTTTGGAACTTTTCTTGGCAACCCAAGAAAAGTTCGAGAAAGCGAATCTGTTACTGATTCTGGAATGTTTAGAAAGTAAGGGAATGGCTTATCCAAGCGAATGAGCGAATTTGCTTTGAGATTCCGAACTAATTCAAAGAATTTTAGATTTTCAGATTTAGCGCGTAAAGTTTCGCGCAGGGTTTGAGGATGAGTTGCTTTTTGATGAGCAACTTGCTGATTTGTTTTTGTACTGCTGTGCAGTTACCAGCCTCCGTAAAGGAAGGAAGAGTTCTTTGGAAGATTTATGTGTTTCTTTAATTGAATCTGATTTCCTGTTTTTAATCCCAATTTTATTTTCTGTTTTTCGGAGCCTGAAGATACTCAAAAAAGAAAATGGCTCAAAGGTAACATTTTTCGTTTGGTATATTTTGTGTTTTGTTTTGTGTTTGTTTTATAAGTTTTCTGGGAACCCTGGTTTACAGCCCGAAAGCACGTTTTTATTGGTGTTTGAATCTTTGTCTCAGGGTTTATTAATAGGAAGCTTAATATTAAATCTCAAGGATGTAAAAAATATTCTTAAGACTGTTTTGAAAAAAGAAAGGAAGGATAAATATGGCAGACAGCATTTTGATTCAGGAAGATCTTGTGAAATTGAGCGCAAAAGTACGCCCGGGGGAGACCCATTCAAAAAAGTGGATAGTAATCCATGAAACGGGTAACACAAGTAGCACAGCTGGCGCTTTAAATCATGCAAAATTCATTAAACGACTCGCAGAAGAGAATCAAAAATATCTTTCCTGGCATTACACCGTGGATGACACAAACATAATCAGGCACATTCCAGACAGGGAAATTGCCTGGCATGCTGGCGATGGGCGGAAATCTGACGGTGGTAATATGAGTGGTATTGGAATCGAGATATGTGTGAATAAAAACTCCAATTTCCAAATAGCTGTTAAGAATGCGACTAAACTGGTTGCTTCTTTGATGAAGAAGTTCAATATTGATCTTAGCCACATCAAACAGCACCACTTTTTCAACGGCAAAAATTGCCCATTCACAATCCGCAAATATAATTTTTGGGATCGTTTTTTAAGCATGTGTAACGCGGAATTCCAACTTTTAAGGTAAACGTAGCTTTTATCAACAGAGGCTGAATCTGCAAAAATATCCCTCGGCGATGCCGGGGGATATTCGTGCCCTCCGCGCAGGGCAAAAGCAAGTACATTATGTTTTGTGCAAAACCTATTGAATTTTGAAAATATTTTACGTTAATTTGGACTATTTCCCAAAATTATTTTCTTTCGATGGAATTATTGACAAACAGATTGAATTATGTTACACTAAAAAGTATAGCGAGCTAGGAATTCTAGCTCCGAATTTAAAGGAGGTTATTAGTTTTATGAAAAGCAAGAAAAGCTTGAAGAAAGTCTTGTGTGCTGTTCTCGTGGCAGCGAGTGTTTCTTCGGTAGCTGCGCCTGTCTCGTATGCGGGATTCAGTGACTTTGCCTTATCGAGAATGCCACAACGGGCGCATTTTACTACTACTTTTCGCCTAGCAGACGGTCGTGTGGTTGCTGAGGTAGACCTTTCACTAAAACAATGCGCCAACAAAGCGAATGCGCGCAGCGGTGTTTAGAAAAAAAGCAGGCATCAAAGAAGACGAGCCTGGTGAAATAATCGCATTCACGTGGCCGTCTCGCCGTAACGTGCTGCGTTTGGGTTTTGTGCCTGCAGGACAAGACCGGGCCGCGTTGGCAAAAGTTGTGTGGGCCGATGCAATAGAGAAACACGCAATACATGTTGACAAAATATTCGGCGTGGAGAGACCGGCGGACGGTCAAGATCCGAAAACTGGTCGCGACAGAGTTCGTGTTGTAGATTTGAAGTTCTTTCCAATAGCTACAGAGGATGAAGCAAAATATGGGCTTCCTAACGGCCTTCTGAGCATGCAGCGTGACATAATTTTGAGACTCTGCGAGTTGATGACGACGCCGACAGACGACCGGGCAGGCAGGCTCGGCGACACAGCGCAAGAAAGATGTCCCAGAATTGCGGCAGTCCCTTGTGTACTCGGGTCGACAGCTGAGGCTTTTTTTTGGCTACCTCGATTCGCGGCGCGTCGCTCGCGGCAGCTTAGCCTGGCCTGGCGGACGACCCCGGCTTACTACATAATGGTGTGCCTGCGCGACGAGCTGACGGATGAGAGCGGCGTCTCTCTCTGGCCGAGCCGCAACGCTTTCTCAGCGTTGGGCGGAACTTTGGTGGAGTTGTTCGCGCGTCGGCCGGTCGCGTGGCCTCTTGCTGCTGAGGGCATCCGCGAGAACACGCAGCGGATGGCGTCGTTGATAGCGGCAGGAGTCTCTGGTCGGCCTGCCGGCGGGTATGCGCGAGACCCTGCCAAAGGAGCCCGCTTGGCCATTTCGGTTCGCGTGCGCCGCTGTGAGGCAGCTGTAAATTGCGCGTTGCTGGTTCTAAAAAATAGAACTGATAGCAGAGAAATAACACTTGCTGTGCAAGAAATAAAAAAACTACTGGAAGAGGCATTAAAGCAGGAAAAGGAACCAGAACACCCTTGTTGAACAGGAGGCCGCCAGTCCTTCGACAATAACAAAAATCAATAAGGGAGTGGCGCAAAAAATGGAGCTGAGACTGGTTATTGTCTCGGCTCCTCTTTCGTGCGTTTTCTGTGAGATCACGAGCTCTTGCCACTCAGACCATTAACAAAGGCCTCTCCCGACATCCTTTTGCCATTTTCGGGCCTGACTTCCAACAACTCAAGCGTCAAATCCCGGCAGCCAACAATTAATCTCTTGTCGATGAAAACTTCGTTCGGAGCGAGATTAAACCCTTCCACCACGGCTGCTTTATATATTTTCACTTTCTGACCGGTGATGATAGTTTGAGCAACTGGCCAAACATCAAGCCCTCTTATCAAATTCAAAACAGTGTGGGCAGATTCATTAAAATTGAGGTTGCCCATTTCTTTGGTAAGCTTTGGTGCAAAACTTGCTTCATCTTCATTTTGCTTTTGGGGAACAAAACCAGATGAAGAAATCAGCTCAATTCCGCGCAAGAGCTCGTTTTTGCCGATTTCTGCAAGCGAAAGATAAAGGCTGGACGCCGTGTCAGATTCTTTTATTTGAATCGCTTTTTGGCAGATTATGTCTCCGCAATCCAACCCCGTCTCCATGTTCATGATGGTGATGCCCGTTTCTTTTTCGCCGTTTATTACTGCCCACTGAATTGGGGCAGCTCCGCGATATTTCGGAAGCAATGACCCATGAACGTTAATACATCCACGTTTGGGGATCTTCAAGATGGATTCTGGGAGAAGCATACCATAGGCGGCAACAACAATAATATCCGGGTCAAGATTAGAAATTTGCACGGCAACTTTTTCGTCTTTGAGTGTGATTGGTTGAAGAACTGAAATATCACTTTCTAGCGCCAGAATCTTAACGGGTGATATCGAAAGTTTGTGCCCACGGCCGTTTGGTTTGTCTGGTTGTGTAAAAACTGCCATAACCCTATGTTTTGAAGAGATCAGTCCACTTAGTATCGTTGCAGCAAAATCAGGAGTGCCCATAAAAACTATACGCATCAAATTCAAATCCTTTTTCTACCCTTTTTCAAATGGTTTGCAGGTCGAATGCGATGTCTTTGAAGAGTTTGCCAACCAGAAGATCCATCTCATGGCAGACAATTACTGCATCAAGATCTTGAAGAGCCAACGAAAATGGGTTACCCTGTCGGTCAAAAGCCACAACCTCGATCGTTTGCGGCCTTTTGACTTTCCCATATTCATTGGGGCAAGAAATGCACCCCTCTATGTCAATAACTTCTCCCTCAGAGCGGATCATTTTGGGGTTTATGAATTCCAGACGTTTGCCGTTATTGTGTAAAATAAAAATATTTTGGAGAATCCCCACTTGGTTTGCAGTAAGCCCGACCCCCACTCTGTTTGCAGCACCAAAGAGTTCGAGCATACGGAAATCGAGTGTTTCGTGCATATCATCAAGCAGCTGCCAAAGATGCTCACCGAAATACGTAACCTCTTTGCAAATCTTTCTCAGGATTGGTTCATGCTGCAAAAAAATGTTCCGTAGTGCCATAATTATTTTTGCATCTCCCCTTTCAACTTCCTGCCTCAATTTTCTGCAGGTCGAATGCGATATCTTTAAAAAGTTTACCAACTAGGTGATCCGTCTCGTGACAAACAATCCTCGCATCAAGGCCGTGAAGGACTAATGAAAATTCCTTGCCTTGCCGGTCAAAAGCTACAACCTCAATTGTTTGCGGCCTTTTAACCTTCCCATATTCTTTGGGACAAGAAATGCATCCCTCTATGTCAATAACTTCTCTTTCAGAGCGGATTATCTTGGGGTTTATGAATTCCAGGCGCTTGTCGTCGTTGTGCAGAATGAAAATATTCTGGAGGATCCCCACTTGGTTAGCAGCAAGTCCGACTCCACCAGAGAAATCGCATGTTTCGTGCATGTCGTTGATTAACTGCCAAAGATGTTCGCCAAAATCCGTAACCTCTTTGCAAATCTTTCTCAGGATTGGTTCGTGCTGCAAAAAAATGTTCCGCTGTGCCATAATTATTTTGCGCCTCCTTATAGGGTTAATATTTTAAAGTTTGACCTGCAATATATGCCGGTTTTGGGTCTTGTAGATTTGCAATAATCTCAAACCACATGCTATAATTTGGTATAGTCTAATCATACTCTGAAGAGGGGATTTTGAAAAGATGAGAAAAGTTGTATACAAAGCAGCCGTGGTCACAACGAGTGCCTTGGTTTTGTTGAGTTTGGTTTGTTCCAACGGAATATCATACTACTTCAAGGCGCAAAATAGAAAGCAAGACGTTTCGCAAAGCTTTGCGCCCAAAAATAAGCCAACTGTGAGAAATAAACACCGCAAAACGAAAGGAGGAAAGCACGTGCATGAGAGAAATACCGACACTGCACAAGATTTCGCACCTAAAAACGAGCTGACCGCGGAGCATGATGGCTGGCGCCTGATTTTGGTAAACCGTGATCATCCCGTGGCTGACGATTACATAGATAACGTAACACTTAAAACTATACGCGAAGGCAAAACTCCACTTAAAGTCGACGAGCGCATCTTTGATGATTTAAAGCAGATGTTAGAAGATGCAAAGAGTGATGGAATTGATTTGTTGGTATGTTCTGCCTACCGCTCTTTCCAGACACAAAGACTTTTGTTTGATAGGTATGTGAAAGGGAACATGAATGCAGGAATGACAAGAGAAAAAGCGGAACAAGAAATCGTACTCTGGTGTGCAAAGCCTGGCACCAGCGAACATCATACGGGGCTTGCCGTGGATATTGTAACTCCACCGCATCAAGGGTTAGATGAAGGGTTCGGCAAAACCGCTGCTTATCGCTGGCTTTCTGCAAATTGCACCAAATACGGATGCATAGAACGCTACATAAAAAGTAAATTCAAGATTACGCACGTAAAACCGGAGCCCTGGCATTACCGGTATGTTGGCAAAGACCTGGCACCATTGATCAAAGCTTCTGGCCTCTGTTACGAAGAATATTTCGAACGCTATATCGCCGCCATTTTCCGGGCTATTGAAAAATCCGAGAAAACTGAGCATACGCAGCAGCTGTCATAGTGCAACAAAACAATCGAGAATACAATACACATTATTATATTTCAAGTTTTAATCAAATGCAAGAGAGCGATTGCCAAATTTTATGTGTTGGCTGGAGCGTTGCACTTGACTTGACAATCTGCCTCCCCTCTCTCTAGGGCCCTCTCCGCAACACTTTTTTCCACAGCCTGAAGTTGCTTGCTCTGAGATGTCAAATTAATTTTGTGCGTTTTGTGGGTGCAAAAGTGTATTGTGACGGGAGCAAATACATGATATAATTGAGGCGTAAGCAAGTAAGACAGCAGCGCATTAGATTGTGCGAGGAAAGTCCGAGCTCCACAGAGCAAGGGTAACTGCTAACGGCAGCCGGAGGCGACTTTAGGGATAGTGCAACAGAAAAAAACCGCCACAAATTTGTGGTAAGGGTGGAAAGGTGAGGTAAGAGCTCACCAGAGGTTAGGCGACTAATCTGCTGTGTAAACCCTACCCGGAGCAACACTGACGGGGGCACATATGTCTGCTCGGCATGTCCCGAAAAGTGGCTTGAGTCCAGTGGTGACGCTGGTTCCAGATAGATTGTTGTCAAAAACAGAACTCGGCTTATATACTTGCTTACCGAATGTGCTATAAATTTTCTAACTTTATACTGTTTATCGTATCCCATCGCTATTTTACACGCGCAAAAACTTCCCACTTTCCCGAAAGTTCTTAGCAAATTGATTTTATTGTTCACTTTACAATTTGCGAGAAATATGCTAAAATGAAGAGAGAGTTGAGAAAGTTGGGTTTGTTGCCTGTTACTCGGTGGATTAGAGTTCCTCAAAGAGGGCTTCCCTTTTGCTCTTCGTGCTGGGTATTTTTAGGTTTTTCTCAAAATAAAGAAGGGGTGTTTTGATGTTAAAAAAAGAGGTAAAACAGCAAATAATCGAAGAAAATCGAACGCACCAGAGTGACACCGGGTCGCCAGAAGTGCAGATAGCAATCCTTAGCAAGCGAATTTTGGATTTAACAGAGCATCTGAAAGTGAACAAGAAAGATCACCATAGCAGGCGTGGTTTGTTGCAGATAGTAGGGCAGCGAAGACGGATGTTAAACTACCTGAAGAAAAAAGATATAGAAAGATATCGTGATATCATAACAAAACTTGGACTCAGAAAATAATGTGCTGGACTTCTGGATTTTGATCTGGGGGTTCTTTTGCTTAATTGGCTGTGTTTGGTTTATTGGCGGCATTGGGGGGGGGGAATATTTATGTTGAAGAGAACAGTAAAAACAGCATGTATTCTTGTGATTTTGGTGTTTGGAACAGTGGGTAGTTTTGAAGCAACACCTGAAAAAGCATCGACAGTTAATATTGCGGACCCAGGTGTGAAGTATGCGATAAATAAAGCGCTTAAGAAAAAATACGCAGATCCGGTTACTTTAGAAGAACTTAAAAGCTTGAAAGCACTCTATGCTTCTGGTTTCCATATTAAGGATTTGAAAGGTCTTGAATGTGCGACAAATCTGGAAGAACTCTATTTGGCGAACAATGAGATTATAGATATCTCGCCACTTGGCGGGCTAACTAAGTTAAAAACGTTAGTTTTGGAAAACAACGAAATCGAAGATGCAGATTGTTTGAAATCATTAACGAATCTGATAAGGCTTGATCTTTCGGGGAATATTATCGCAAGCATAAATTTTATGGCAGAACTAAGGCATGTTGGTTGGTTCGACTGTGGCGACAACAAAATAGAAGATATTTCTAGCCTAAAAAATCTTAACAAGTTAAATATTTTGGATATTAGCAACAACAATATAAGTTCGATTGAACCTTTGAGCGGACTTACTTCTCTTAACCTATTGGACATAAGCGATAACTTTATTTCGGATATTTCTCCCCTTAAAAAATCGACAAGGATATATGAACTGTGGGCAGTAGGTAATCAAATAAGTGACATCTCTGTTTTGGGACACATGCCAAATCTGCGGGATCTTAACTTAAATGAAAACAAAATCCGAAAAATCGGGACAATTGAAAATCTCATATACTTAATATCACTTGGTTTGGACGGAAATATGATAAGAGATATTTCACCGCTCGCGGAACTTAAGCATCTGGGGTCGTTGAACATTGCATATAACCCTATCTCAGATTATACCGCCTTGAAAAAGCTGCGCCAGTTGGAAGAATTGTGGGTTACAGAGGGAGCCAATCTGCCACTGGAGAATACGGATGACATAATTGTGGAGCATGTTTAAAAATTCCGGTTTTACCCGATTTTAAATCATTTACAAAAGTTTGTTGCAATGCTATAATAACGGTGTGCTTACGAATTTGTAGCACTACAATTGGCGTGAGACTTTCCAAACAACTTCAAAATCTCATAGCAAACAACCTTGGACTCTGGAAAAAGCGTTGTGGGAGAGAGTCCAGAGAGAGGGAGTTCGCAATCCTCTCTCTGGTTTATTTCTTTGGGTACCTTTCTTGTCAAAATACAAGAAAGGTACAAGAAAGCGATGCGCTACGACTTTCGGAATGCTTGGAAAGCATCGTTTATTTGCTATTTTTGTTCGCTCACAACAAAGCAACAAAGATAATTAGAATTTAGGGAATTTCTGGTCATTGACAAATGCACACTATAATAACGGTGTGCTTACGAATTGAATGCGGAGGATTTAGTTAAGTTATGAAGTGGACAAGTGTAAATGATTTGAGGGAACAATTTTTGACATTTTTTGAAGAGAAAAATCACATAAGGATCGGCAGTTTTTCGCTTGTTCCTGAAGATGACAACAGCCTGCTCTTAATTAATTCGGGGATGGCACCACTGAAGAAATACTTCTTGGGGCAAAAGAAATGTGCCACAAATCGGATGACAAGCAGCCAAAAATGCATCAGAACGCCGGATATCGACAGGGTTGGAATTACAAGCAGACACGGGACTTTTTTTGAAATGCTCGGAAATTTTTCGTTCGGCGACTATTCCAAGAAAGATGCCATCACATGGGCATTTGAGTTTGTTTCTGAAACGATAAAAATGCCACTTGAAAGGTTGTTCGTTACCGTTTATGAAGATGACGACGAAGCATATAACATCTGGGTGAACGAGATTAAAATTCCAAAAGATCACATGGTAAGGTTGGGGAAAGACGACAATTTTTGGGAAATTGGAGCAGGACCCTGTGGTCCATGCACAGAGCTTTATTTCGACCGTGGGGAAGCATATGGGTGTGGCCAAGAAGGTTGCAAGCCTGGGTGTGATTGTGACCGCTTTGTTGAATTTTGGAACATTGTTTTTTCTGAGTTTAATTCTGACGGGGAAGGTAATTACAAAGAATTAGAGCACAAAAATATAGATACCGGCATGGGGCTTGAACGACTTGCCTGCATTGTTCAAGGGGTTGATAACCTCTTTGAGGTAGATTCGGTCAAAAAAGTGATTGCCGCCGTTTGCGAAAAAACGGGCGGAAGCTATAACAGCAACGAAAAAGATGATGTTTCAATTCGAGTGATTACAGATCACATAAGAAGTAGTGTGTTCATGATTTCTGATCAGGTGATGCCTTCGAACGAAGGCCGCGGATATATTTTAAGACGGCTGCTTAGAAGAGCTGTAAGACACGGCAGAAAGCTTGGGTTGACCGATCCGTTTTTGTTCGAGTTGTGTGATGAAGTGATTGAGGGCAGCCGATTGGCCTACCCTGAGCTTGAGCAAAACAAAGCACACATCAAAGATGTGATCAAAAGCGAAGAAGAAAAATTCAGAGAAACGCTTGACCAAGGATTGGAGCTTTTGAGCAACATCATAGCCAATCTTAAATCGAAGATCCTTCCCGGCGAGCTTGCCTTCAAGCTTTATGATACTTTTGGGTTTCCGCTTGAAATAATCGAAGAAATAACTGCAGAAGCCAGCATTAAAGTGGATAAAGCAGGATTTGACGAGTTGATGAAAAAACAGCGACAAACAGCAAGAGACGCCAGAAAAAAAACGGGTGATCTTGGCTGGCAACCAGATGATGTTGGCTTATTTAACGGAGTTGCGACATCTTTGTTCGTGGGTTATTCCAGCTTTAATGTTAAGACCAAAGTTTTAGCTTTGGCAAAAGATAATGCGCGGGTTGAAAGCGTGACAGCTGGAGATGTTTGCACCCTGGTTGTTGCGCAGACGCCCTTTTATTCAACGAGCGGCGGTCAGGTGAATGACACAGGTTCAATTGTTGCCAAAAATGGCAGATTAGATGTTATCAACAGCCAAAAACTTGCAAACGGCCAGGTAGTTTTGACGGCATCGGTTGCAGAAGGAAAGCTTGATGTTAACGAAGAAGTCGAGTGCCAGGTTGATCTTGAGCGGCGCCAGGCAATATGCAAAAACCATTCGGCCTGTCACATCTTGCAGAAGGCACTCTGTGAAGTTTTGGGTGAACACGTGACACAAGCAGGCTCTTATGTTGACGACAAACGGCTGCGATTTGATTTTACGCATTTCAAGGCATTGGACAAAGAACAACTTGCTGCCACGCAACAAAAAGTCAATGAAATTGTTTTTTCGGGGCAATCGGTAGATGTTAAGGAAATGCCGATTGAAGAAGCCAAACAGACGGGAGCAACTGCCTTGTTTGGAGAGAAATACACAAACAACGTCAGGGTTTGTTTCATTGGAGATTATTCAATCGAGTTTTGCGGTGGAACTCACGTTTCGAATACTTCGCAGATTAACGTCTTTAAGATTATTTCTGAGTCGTCAGTTGCCGCTGGTGTTAGGAGGATTGAGGCAACAACTTCTGCAAATGTGTTGGCGGTTGTTGACCAAAACGATGAGCTGCTCCAAAAGATTGCAGAATTGCTGAAAGTCAACGGAATCAGCGAAATTGAAAAGCGGCTTGATTTGACGTTGGAAGAACTGGCAAATGCAAATTCTGAAATTAAAAAGTTGCGTAACCAGAAGATTGGAACATTAGTTAGCTTACAAACCGAAAACGCAAGGCAGCTGAATGGCTTAAGCTTAGTAATACAAAAATTCGATGATACAAAACCGGAAGAACTTAGGCTTTTGTGTGATAAACTAAAATTAAAACTAACTGATTCTGTGATAGTCCTTGTTGCTTTGGGTGAACGAAACATCATTTTGGTAAATGTTGCTGGCAGAGCTCTGGAAAAATATGAAGCAGCGGACATAATGAAAAGAATCTGTGCTACACTAGGCGGCGGAGGTGGTGGCAAAAAAGAATTGGCACAAGGCAACATTTTAAAGATTCAAGGGCTCGAAGAAGAAGTGCTAAGAGTCTTGCAGGGGTGATCTTTTGGAAATAGCGGGACTCGTACCAAATTCAACGGTGGATTACCCTGGGGTTTTGGCAGCTGTTTTGTTTGCAAGTGGTTGCAATATGGACTGTTTTTATTGCCACAACAGAAAACTTATTAACAAAACTTCGGAGTTAATCGCCGAGGATGCTGTTTTTGCTTTCTTGCAAAAACGAAAGGAGCTTTTGGATGGGGTGGTTATTTCCGGCGGAGAACCAACCATTCAAAAAGATCTGGTGACGTTTATCGAAAAAATCAAGAATCTAGGATATAAGGTTAAACTTGACACAAACGGGAGCGAACCAACCACTACCAGAAAGCTTCTTACTGATAGCTTGTTGGATTATGTTGCAATTGATTACAAAGCTCCTTGGAGAAGATATAGAGAAATCTGCAGATATGTGGAAACCGAAAATGTACAGCAAACCTTAGAAATTTTGAAAAACAGCAAAATAAATTGGGAAGCAAGAACAACGATGTTGCCGCACATAACAAGGGAAGAATACATCGAGATGGCAAAAGGAATATTTACGCTGCCGAAATATGTGATTAACCAATATCGCATTCCCAAAGTTTTTTTGGCAACAGACAAACCGAAAATGGAAGTTAAACCTTATTCAAAGGATTTTTTGTTGCAGATGGAAAAGGAAATAAGCGTGTTTCAACCGAACGTGACTCTGTGTGGTGTTTGAAATAACAAGATCATAGGGAGGGAATTTTGTGGAAGATTGTGTTTTTTGTGACATTGTCAACAGGGAATTGAAAGCAAAGGTTCTTTATGAAAATGAGAGGGTAATGGCATTTTATGATCTTGTGTCGGTAGCTCCTGTCCACTTTTTGGTAATATCAAAAACGCATATTGTGGCTGCTAAAGCTATTGACAAGGAAAATAGCGGCGTTGTTGCAGAAATTTTTGAAGTTATTGCGGAGCTTGCAAAGAAACTTGAGCTTGTGGATGGCTTCAGAGTAGTCACAAACAGTGGCAAATTGGCAGGGCAAACGGTCAAACATTTGCATTTCCATGTTTTGGGTGGTCGTGTTTTTGAGTGGCCACCAGGTTAAATAGCACTGCTTGGTCAAGATATTACGAGGTTTGACAAAAAAAGCAAAACATAGTACAATGTATTACAAAAAAGCCGAAAGGAGCTGATTAATATGACGATTTCTTTGCGGTTGAGTGATGAAGACACGTGTATAATTCGTAGTTATGCAAAGCTCAAAAATCAAACCATATCCGAAATTATGCGAGAGGCAATTTTAGAACAAATCGAGAGAGAGTACGACCTGCGAGCCTATGATGTTGCATTTCAGGAGTACAGAGAAAACCCGGTTACCTACTCGCAAAATGAGATTGAAAGAGAGCTTGGATTATCCTAATGTACAGGGTTAAATATACTAACAGAGCACGAAAGGCAATAGAAAAAATTGACAAACACACAGCAAAATTACTACTCGCGTGGATACGAAAGAATTTGGAAGGTTGTTCTGACCCCTATCGCTGGGGGAGAGCGCTTGTTGGGAAGTCCGTGTCCGGAAAGTGGAGATATCGTATAGGGCAGTATCGTTTGCTTGTGTATATATGCAAACAAGACTTAACTATTGTGATATTAGATATTGGCCACCGTAAAGAGATTTATCGGTGAATTGTTTACCTGTTTTGTTGCGTACCGCTTAGTTAATTTGTGAGAAAAGAGAGATTATATGCAAGAATATTACACGTTAAAGGTTGCCGGATTGGAAAGAAAATTACCAATCTGCAGGGTTGATGAAGAAACTTCAATTGCCGCATTCATTATGTTTTCAGATACCGAGCTCACGGTGCGGTGTGCAGAAGAATTGGCACTTTTGGTGCCAGATTTCGACGTGATTGTCACAGCCGAATCCAAAGGAATTCCGCTTGCTTATGAAATGGCCAAGATAATGAAAAAAGAATATATGGTTGCAAGAAAGCACGCAAAACTATATATGCTTGCTCCTGTTGAAGTGCGTGTTAAGTCGATTTCAACCAAGAGTGTTCAGAGTTTGTGTTTGGATCTGCGGGATATGGAAAAGCTGGAAGGCAAAAGAATACTTATTGTGGACGATGTAATTAGCACAGGAGGGTCACTAAACGCCATCAAAGACCTGCTTGAGCAAACTGGTGGAACTGTCGTTGGGCAGGCTGCAGCTTTGGCAGAGGGTGATGCTATTGGTCGCAGTGACATAATATGCCTTGCCGAACTGCCGATCATTAAAAATCGCAAGCCAGGGCCGTTGGGGAGCCCTAGGGGGATTTCGGAATGCTTGGAAAGCAAGCAGAAATAAAAAACAAAAGGAGTATAACATGTTTGGATATTATGAATATGGTTCGCTTTATTGGGCTTCGATCATAGCTTTTGTTTTGTGTTTGATCGCAGAGATAAGGGTGAAGACCACCTTTAGCAAGTATGACAAAATCAAAGGAAAATCTGGCACAACCGGCGCGGAAGTGGCAAAAACACTTCTGAGAATAGGTGGAATAACCAACGTTAAAGTAGAGTGTATTCACAAAAATCTTGGTGATCATTTTGATCCGACCACAAAAGTCATAAGGCTTTCTGAAAAGGTTTATGACGGAAGTTCGGTTGCGGCTCTTGGCGTGGCAGCTCATGAAGTCGGGCATGCGCTTCAATATAATGAAGGGTATCTCCCGATTAGATTGCGAAACGGAATTTATCCCGTTGTGGCCTTCGGATCAAATGCTGCGATTCCTCTTTTTTTCTTGGGGCTGATCCTTTCGGCTGCCAATTTGATGCTTACCGGAATTATTTTGTTTGGGTGCGTTGCAATCTTTCAGTTCGTTACTTTGCCAACTGAAATTAATGCGAGCAACCGAGCACTTGAAGTTTTGAAAACGGCGAGAATTTTGGATGAAGAGGAAATTGGGATGGCATCGAGCGTTTTGAAAGCAGCAGCACTTACCTATGTTGCTGCTTTGGTCATGACAATTGTCAACCTATTGCGTTTTATTGACATGTTCAGAAGAAGGGATTAGTTTTTGGGCGGCAAGTACGTTGCCAGAAGGGGAAATAAAAAGTGATACCAGAAATAAACGGAAGGCTAAGAAGTCACATGATCAGAGTGCCAGAAGAAATCTGGCAGGTTCATGGGATTAAAATTTTTGGCAAATTGATCAGAGCCATAGTTTTTTCAACTGATATCGCCATAATAAAAAACATCAACGCAGATGCTGTGATCGCAGTTTATCCGTTCACGGCGCAGCCGGTGATTAACCAGGCAATAATAACGGCAGCCGATATCCCGGTATTTATTGGCGTTGGTGGTGGAGTCACTGGGGGACAGCGCGCCGTCAACATGGCTATGCAGGCGGAACACCAGGGCGCTCGCGGAGTAGTCTTAAATGTACCAACTAAAAATGAGGTTCTCAAAGCTGTATATGCAGTTGTGGACATCCCCATTATTGTGACGGTGCTTTCATCAGACAAAGATATGATTAGGGAGCGGCTGGAATCGAATGTGGCCATTTTGAACGTTTCAGCAGGAGACAAAACCCCGCAGGTTGTTAGTGAAATAAAAAATTCATTTCCACAAGCAGTGATTATGGCTACTGGCGGGCCAACACCAGAATCAATCAAAGAAACAATTGCGGCAGGAGCTGATGCAATAACTTGGACGCCACCGACGACAGCCCAGATATCCAAGGAAATGATGAAAAACTATAGGTATGAATATATTTGACGGAGGAGTGCAACAATCGAATGGAAGAAAAACTTTTAAAGTTGTTTGGATCAAAAAAGTCCAAACGCGATGCATATATATTAATGGCCGGCAGTATAGGGATCTTAATGAACCTGTTGTTGGTCGCAATAAAATGGATAATCGGAAATTCTGCAAACTCGGTCACACTGATCTCTGATGCCCTCAATAATCTGCTGGACGCAGGATGTTCCGTTATCGTGATAATTGGAACAAAGTTGGCCCAAAAATCCCCGGACGAAAAACATCCTTATGGTTACGGGAGAATAGAATATATCGCAGGGCTCGTTGTTTCTGTGGCGATTCTTGTGTGTGGCCTTAGTTTTTTGAAAAGGTCAGCACTTGCAATAATTCAGCCTCAAGAAGTTAGTTTTGATGTGCTTTCTATTGGGGGAATCCTGATTGCTATTGGTATCAAAATTTTTCTTTGGCGTTACAACAAAAAGGTAGAAATGAAAATCAACTCTCAGATGTTAAAAGCTGCAAGTGTTGACGCATTGACAGATGTTACAATCTCTTTACTTACATTGGTTGTAGCGGTTGCTTCGTTGTTTTCGAATGTTAAGATTGATGGGTATATGGGAATCGTAGTTTCTTTGTT
This sequence comes from Clostridia bacterium, assembly GCA_026001145.1. Classification (GTDB taxonomy): domain Bacteria; phylum Bacillota; class Clostridia; order Oscillospirales; family Ruminococcaceae; genus BNZN01. The sequence continues at coordinate 57,309 of BNZN01000001.1, forward strand.
TGTTATGTATTCTGGTATGCAATTGATTAAAGAGACAGGCGGAAGTATAGTTGGCTCTAAAATTGAAAAATCTTTGGCAGACAAAATTTATCATAAAGTTATGGAGCAAGATATAGTTAGCGGAGCTCATGATTTGATTTTGCATAACTACGGTCCTAACAGACACATCGGGTCGATAAATGTAGGGCTCGCAGATTCACTGACAGTCAAAGAAGTGGCCGATGTTTTTGTGAAACTCAAAAGCGAGATTGGTGAAGAATTTGGAATTTCAATGACACTAGGGGTTTATTCAATCGATAACTATGATGAAAAAACGTTGAAGATGAAAAGCGAAGCGCAAGAAATCATTTTGGGGTTCGATAAGGTGATCAACATCCACGCATTCAGCATCGATAAAAAAACAAAGATGATGTATTTCGATATAGTTCTTGACTTCGAAATTGCAGATGAAAAATGGCTTAAGCGCGACATCGAAAAGGCTCTCAAAGCGAAGTTCCCAAAATATGACATTATGATTCATGTTGACAGAGAATATACCTAAACGATGAGGGGAGATAACAAAAATGTTTAAGCACGATTATTTGGAGGAACAAATCGAAGTGATGGCCAAGACACTTGCGGCGGTTTTGTTTGGCTCAAGCGCACTGAAAAAAATCTTTAAGAAAAGCGATGAAGAAAACGAGGCGACTGATCCTATTAATGACAGGTTGCTTGAGCTGACACTTGATAAGTTTTTGGCAAATGACGCGGTTGATAAGGCACGGGAGTTGCTAATCAGCACGGTTAAAGTAAGCCGTTCAGCTGGGCATTTAAAAATCGCATTAGAATTTTATAACAAAGCTTTGGAGCAGGGGAAACTTTCGAAGCAAGAAGTCGAGGCAGATCTTGCAGAAATCAGAAAGCATTACCCGGCAGATGAGGAGCCTCCCGGTTAATATGGAAAGCCAAAAACACCTTAAGGACATGCTCCCTAAAGTGTTCTCATCATTCACGTAAAATTAGTCCTGCCGTCGTGCTTTGCAAGCTGTTGTGACTATTCTTTGATGGCTAAGCAGCGCGCAAAAAAGCGGCAGTCGCTGTTTTTGTGTCGCGACAAGGAGGGCGAAAACGGCAACTCCAAAAACGGCTTGAGCCCACAAGCACAACGCAAGAGGGCAGGGTGGCAACTCCAAGAACAGCAGTCGCCGCAAGAGGTGTACGCCACGCAGTGTGCCCCGACTGCGCGGCAAGCGTCCAAGAAAGAACGTATTTGCCAGTCGCTGTCGCCTAAAACCCAGTGCAAAATAGCCCGGCCTGTTCCAGCATCCACTCTTTCCATGAACACGGCCGACGAGCCGTCTGGCTGTTCAACAAGACACTGTCGATACACCGGCGCCAGCCTTTGTTCCCATGCCGGGTCGATGCGGCGCCTTAGCGCCCTCCTGATCGTGCGGTGTGCAAGCCAGTGGTACGTTTCTTGTCCTATGCCAAATAGATTTCGTACGCCCTCCGCCCCGAGTCCCACCTGCACTAATCTAAAAAACACATCACGATTCAATCCAATAAGGCCGTTGTTGATTTCTCGTGAGGCGTCTGCTGCTATTGGTGTTTTGCAAAACAACACATGAGTCACTGGAACCTTTCCTGCCGCCACAGCAGAGCAAGACAGCGCTGCGAGGACGTCAGCCCGACGGCAGTCGTTGTAGCCCCAGGGCCGCAATTTGTCTAATTCGGCGATCGCAAGTGCCTCGACTTTTTTTTGTCCGGCGGGGCCCGCCGGAACACAGACTAACAGCCTTAGTCGGCGTTCGGGAACGGCCGAGGCTCTCATGCAAGACATATCAACAAGGCTGACTTGGTATTGCTTACTTTTGTGCCAGCCTTTGTTTGCTTTTATAACTGCAGCGATCGATTGTGGATTTTTATAAAATTCTTCTGATTTCTGTTCTTCTCAATTTTCTGCGTCCACAGACTTGTCTATATCAACCGCCCAAGATCCGTCCGCCAATTGAATCCATTTTAGTTCCAACTCGGTATAGTCTTCTTCATTTGCTCCGTTGTCGGCACTTTCGGCCTTTTTGTAAAAATTCACGCGAATCACCGGAACACCTTCTGTATCACCAGGTGCGCTAGGAAGTGTGGCAGCGGGCGGTGCGATTTTCCTGTAGTGGTACCCTTTGTCTCGGTGCAGTCGCCGCCACTCCTTCTTTATGACATCGTCTACGGCAGCAGCGCCGGAGTTAATGGTGGCCAACAAATATTTACAGTAAGAGGTGTCATCTTCACAACAGAGTTTAAAAAGTCGCACTTGGTGAGCACCTGTGCTCGACTTCTTCTCGTTTGCCTTTATAACCTCCGCAATCATTTGTGGATTTTTATAAAATTCTTCCGGGTTGTCTTTCTCTTGGTTTGCCTGTTCCGTAACTGACATGTCTAGCTCGATTCCCCGAGAGCTGTCTTCCAGCTTAACCATCTTCAGTTCCGGCCAGGCGGCGTGCTCTGCATTTGCCGGATTGTCGACACTTTTGAGCTTTTTGCGAAGATTCACGTGAATTACGGGAATGTTTTCTCCGACACCAGCGACTTCGGGAAGAACAGGAAAAGGCCGAACAATCTTCCAGTCGTTGTAGCCTTCCGCACCGAGCAAAATCGCATCATGGCCGATGGTTTTATTCACGCCGCGGTCAGCAGTGTCGTCGACCTTATCAAACACGAGCAAAGCTCTGTGATAGGCTGGCTTATCGCTACATGTTACATCATAAAGTCTCGCTTGTAGTACGCTAGCGTCTTTCCCCTGCTCGTTTCGTGTCATAAACTCTTTTAGCACATTCTCGCTCTGCAAATCGGGAAGTTCACCTATCCCTACCCAACAACCGTTTCCAAGTTTGTGCCAGTTCACGGGAGCTGCATAAGAAGTTGGCGTGACCATTGAAGAAACACTTACTATGGCGAGAACAGTACATAAAGCTTTCTGAAACTTTTGCTTGTGAGTCATAGAATATCTTCCTTTCAATTTTTCAAAATCTCGAAGTTGATCAGCTCCGCATGTTTATTGGCATATCACATGCCTACAAGTTTACCACAACACATGCACTGTGTCAAATGCCTTCCTGCGGGATCAATCAAACTGGATACAACAATCTAAATTTGCGCAAAATTTTGTTAAATTTTAAAGGTTTCACACGAAAACCGAATCTGTAAAGAAAAAAGAAGTGACCTGAATCCAAAAAAAGCGGATTTTCGGTGAATTCGCCTGCAATTTTTGACACGTCTGCAAGTTTGTGCTATCATGTAGAAACGGCATCTGGAGGGGTGTCCGAGTGGTTTATGGAGCTAGTCTTGAAAACTAGTGATTCGAAAGAACCGAGGGTTCGAATCCCTCCCCCTCCGCCAAAAATCAAGAAGCTGTAAACCCTAGTAAGAAAGCCATAATTTCTCAAAATGCTACGTTCAAAAGGAGGAGGTTATTCATGAAAATAAAAGTAAAAAATCTTTCAAAAAGCTTCAAAAATTTCAAGACTTTAGACAATATTAATTTGACCATTGAAAAAGGCGAAATCTTTGGGATTTTGGGGCCTAATGGCGCTGGCAAATCAACTCTGGTGAAGATCATCCTAGGCATTTATGATGCACCCAAAGGTTGCGTTTTTGTTGATGGCATAGACGTTTGTTCCCCTGGTTATGTGAAAATCAAAGAACAAACAGGATTTCTGTTGGATAATATAAGTTTGATCAAAACTTTTAGCGCCTGGAATAACATTGAGTTCTTTGACAGAATCTATTTCAAAGATGACACGAAAGGAAGCCGGCAAAAACGAATAAGTAGAGTTTTGGAAGTGTTTGAATTAGATCCTCATTCCAAAAAACCGGTTCTTAATTTTTCAAGAGGGATGAAGCAGCGAGTTGCTTTGGCTCGAGCTTTGATTAATGATCCAAAACTTTTGATCCTTGACGAACCCAACCGAGGATTAGACAGAGAGGGCAAAATAGTTCTGAACAAGCTTCTAACTGCTCTGGGAGAAAAAGGTACTACCATTGTTATAACTTCTCACGAACTTGAAGATCTTTCTTTGCTGGTTCCAAAGGCTGTGTATATAAACAAAGGGCAAATCGTAGGGGAAACTTGGGTAAAAGATGAAAGCGACATGAACCTCATTGAGTTTTATGATTCGCATATTGATATGAAGGATGTGAACCTATGAAGATTTTAAACCATCCCTTTTTTTGGCGTGAAAAAACAATGATAATCGGTTCAGGGATAACCTCCGTTGTGGCTGCGTTATTGCCGTTTTTTATGGCTTGTTTACTGATGTGGTGTCTTTCTCTGCAGATTACGAACTTTTGGCTTGTGTTTTTGACAGGTTGGTTTTTGTGCGTTACATATGACCAAATGAGTGCCTTTCGCATAGACGATATAGAAGCAATTGCGGCATCTCCCTTAGGTATCAAAGATTTTGCAAAGGGCAGGGCAGTGTTTTCTGAGTGCAAATCTCTTCTCGGCACCGTTTTACTAGTGCCGTTTCTGTACTACGACAAGTTGCCACAGATCTTTTCACCAAATCTACTTGACATAGCAGCTTTATTGGCCGCACCATTTTTCATATACCATTGGGCATTATTTTTCAACATGGTCAGCTTTTTCATCTCAGATCGTCTCGTAAAAATTATCCCAACGTTCTTATCGCTCCCTGCTATACTGATTCCAATTTTGGCCCCGGAGATATTTAAGGGTCAAGTCAGAGATATTATTCAAATCTCAGTTGTTCCAGCATTCGGAACGTTAGCTTTCATCGCAAATATGCTGTTCTTTAAATTCATGCCCAAAGAAGCGATAAGAAGCCAAGCCTTAACAAAGTGATTTCACCGAGTATTTAATAAGTCTTAATATGAAGAGCAATTCCAAATTTATTGCTGGCAGTGAATAAAAAGCAATATTCGCGGCGGAATGCAAAGCCAGTGGATACCCCCTTTTGAGGATTCCCTACTATGATCATCTCATTGCCGCCAAACTCAAACTTGCGATACCCCTCACAAATAGCAATTGACCACCAACTTTTACGAAAAGAAAAGACGAACACCAAGCTTTTGGAAGAAATCATTTTGAACAACCTTGGGCAAACGGAATTTTTTATCAACAAAGCGATAGGGTGGAGCTTGCGGGATTATAGCAAAACGAATCCCGAGTGGGTGCGCGAATTTATTGAGCATAAAAGAAGCAAGTAAATATTTGTGATCGCGCAAAAACGACCCACCGCCCGTGTGGGTAATGGGTCTAAATTCGCTCAATTTTTCAAGCGCCTAGCTCTTGCAGTTCTTTTTCATGGTCTGCTAGTTCTTCTTTTTCATCTTCCAAGTTTTCTTTTATTCCATCTTGATCTTTTAAGCACTTTCTCAATCGCCTCTCACTACCAACACAATCTTCTTCCAATACTGTAAGATAATTCTGTATAGCCGAGTTGTCGCCTCCCATCCCTTCCAACATTCTTGAATATTTGAGTTGCTCAGCTCGCGCTTCGTCTATTTCTCGCTGAAGCCTGTCTGCTAGACGCTTTTCCTTTTTCAAGTCTCTTTTGTAACCCTTAATGGCCTTTTCACAGAGACGAATCATCCACCTTTCGTGAGCCACAATATCTTTTTGACTATCTTCCGTTATTTGCTTGATATCCTCGTCTAGTTCTTTCATTTTCTTTTCGTGATCTTCACTCCGTTTAGCCTTTTTTGCATCACGATCTGCGTCCCGCTTAGCATCATCCGCGTCCAATTTAGCATTATCCGCGTCCCACTTAGCCTTTTTTGCATCATGATCTGCCCACCACTTAGCATTGTCATCATCAATTTTTTTCATACTCGTTTCGTGATCTGCGTCCCGCTTAGCCTTGTTTTCGTCAAAATCCTTCCACCGCTTAGCGTTATCTTCCCAAAACTTCAGCTTTCGTGGGTTCCACCGCAGGAGCTACATATGGCTCATTGGCAGGTATTTCAGAAGCGAATACCCCAGTCGCTGCTCCCAAAAACATACTTACAGCAAGAAAACATGCCTTTTTATTCGTATTCCTCATTTCAAATCTCTCCTTTTTTCTTTATAATTTTTATACCTCAAACCTCTGATGCAGTCCATCAGAGTTGGGACTCTAAGAGTGTAACACACAAAGCAACGCTTGTCAAGTCTTTTCTTTTCCCGCAGAAAAAGTTAATTTTGAAGAATAATTTAGATTATCGCAAAATATTGTCAGAATTTTAGACATTTCCCATAAATTATAGGTTGTTTTAAAACCTTCATACGTCAACCGTATGGGTTAATCACACTATGTTGACAGACACATTAATATGTGTTATCATATAGTTCGAGGGGTGATGTAATGTATGCAAAAATGTCTTCTGATCTGTTGCGTGGGCACACAGACACAATTGTCTTAAGTGTTCTGAAGAGCGATGACAGTTATGGATATGAAATCTGCAAATCTATCTTAGAAAAAACTGATAATTTGTTTGAACTCAAAGAGGCGACGCTTTATTCGTCCTTTAGACGTTTGGAACAACTCGGGTGCATTTCATCTTACTGGGGAAATGAATCCTGCGGAGGCAGGCGAAAATATTACAGGATCACAGACGCCGGGCTCAAGATGCGGGAGAGAAATATTGCCGACTGGAAGTTTGCCAACAAAATCTTATCAAATTTATTTAAGGAGGAACTGTTTGATGAATGAACAAATTGAACAAGCGCTTGCAAAAATTTTTGAGGGTTATGAAGAAACACCTGACTTGAAGGATTTCAAAGAAGAGATTGAGGTAAATCTCATCGAGCGCGTTAACGACATGACAAAGAATGGAGCAGAGGAACAAGAAGCAATTGAAAAGGCAATTGCGCAACTCGGGGACATTACCGAGGCAGCTGATTGCATCAGCAAACAAAAGCGCAAAGAAGTCATCTGGGGAGCATATAATCAACGGACTATTGTGGATAAACCACACGCAATCGGCTATTCGTTTGCCGGGTTGACATTCATATTTGGGTTGGTGGTTTGCGCGGTTATGGCTTTTTTTGGAAGGCAAGTTGATAGCACAATTTACATGTTGGCTCCTTTTGCAACTATCTCGCTGAGTGCTTTTGTTTATCTGGGATTAACTCAAGAAACAAAAGCTCATTATGCCTTGGAGAAAAGCCGCAGTCTCTTTTATGCGTTGGCATCACTGCTGTTAATTTCCGGACTATTTGTCAGTTCCGGCTTGCTATTTTCTGGCGTGCCAATAAACGGCCTGTTTGACCAATTCTTTTTCGGATTCAGAAGAGAAATAATCGGAGAAATAATCACTCGCAATTCAGTTACTGCTCTCTTAGTTCTGATTCCCTTTGTTTTGCCATCTTTGGCCTTTTTGTTTTTTTTACTCATCACAGAAAAACCCCGAACAAAGCCCTGGGTTTTAAACGTTGCTCAAAAATACAGCGAACTTTATGATGAAAAGTTCGGGTTACTTTGCGCAACCCTTTGGATGACAGCCATCGGAATTGCTGTTACCTTAGGGATACTTATCTCTTGGAAAATTTCTCTTATTATGATTCCGTTTACCATTGCTGCTCAGTGTCTTCTTCAATATTTTGTTATCGCTCACAAAGGAAAGAATGATTTGTGATCAAGCATATCGGGGGCCCAAGAAATTGAAACACAATGTATTGAAATGAATAAAGTAGTGTGCTATGATTATAATACAAAGGTGTGACATTACGAAGTTTGAAAGGAGTTGGGTGAAATGGCTGTCGTTACCATAAGAGTGTCAGATGAAGAAAAAAGAACCATGCTTGAATTTGCAAAGTTGCACGGAGAAAGTTTATCGCGATTAGTCCGTGACATTTTCTTTGAGCGACTTGAAGATGAATATGATATGCAAGCCATTAAAGAATTTTTAGCTGAAAAAGAACATAAGTATCATGAATGGAATGACGTAAAGAAAGAATTGGGCGTTGATTAATGGGATTTAAGCTTGTTATTAGCAACAAGGCAAAGAAAGCGTTGAAGAAAATCGACCACACACAAATACAGATAATTGCTAAGTGGATAGATAAGAATCTTGTTGGAACTGAAAACCCCCGACAATTTGGTAAGCCGTTGTCGGGGAATCTTAAAGACTTTTGGAGATATCGTGTTTGGAACTATCGTATTGTTGCAGAAATTAACGATGACACTGTAACAGTCTTAATCATCGATATCGATCACCGAAGGCAGGTGTATACCTAAATGCTACCTCATTTTTTGCGTGCATAGGAGGGGGCTATCGCATTAGTTGAATAGCCGACCTCTCACACCACTCACACCACCGTGCGTACCGTTGGTTCCGTTTTGAAATCGCAAAAGGGAGAACGATTTATGATTAAACATATCGGGACTCAAAAGATTGAAACGGAAAGGTTGTTGCTTCGAAGATTTGAAAGCTCGGATGCAAACGACATATTCAACCGTTGGGCAAACGACCCTGAAAACACAAAATACTTAACCTGGAATGTGCATAAAAATATTTCAGAAACAAAAAAAATCCTGGAGCAGTGGCTACAGAATTATCAAAAAAACAATTACTACAGGTGGTGTATCACTCTGAAGGGTGAAAGCACCGCAATTGGCGGTATTGATATAACAAAGCTGATTGAAGAAATTGATTGTGGCGAAATCGGATATGTTCTAGCAAAGGAATTTTGGAACCGCGGCATTATGACAGAAGCGTTGATTGCCAGCCTGAATCATCTGTTTGCAAAGGCAAATTTTAACCGTATCGTTTCCGGACATGACATTAGGAATTTTGTGTCGGGACGAGTGTTGATTAAAGGTGGCATGAGATTTGAAGGAATTGCAAAGTTTGGCTGCCGTGACAACCTCGGCAAGTTTCAAGATTCCGTCAACTATGCGATAACAAAAGACGATTGGAAAGCCAGTCGCAAAATTGTTTTTTCGCTCCAATAAGCCATTCCATTTCTTTAAATTCAGGAGTGCTTGTAAAGTAACAGAATGGATGTAGTAATGAAACCTAAGCGAAGGCTAGATCTTGTTGCATTGAGATCTTGTAGCTCACTCTATAGTTTTCTCTTTATCATGATACCTTTCAAAAACTCGGTTCTGTTATGAACTCGAATTACCATTTCTTTTTCTACTTCCGTGCAACCGATAAGAATTTTGATTTCTGAATCGCGCTTGAGAAAATCGACAGTGCAAACAATAGCATCAATATATGCGTCGTCGCTAGAACCTTTCCAAACATCAATCCCACCGCCATCCGCAGAAGAAGTTCCCTTCAAATATCCATAATCAAGCGGATAGGCGAAATCTGGATACCGTGGATGCGCACTACCTTTCGGTCTGTCAATCACCAGTTCCGATTCAGCAACTAACTGAGCAAGCATATCCCAAAATTCATTCGTTGATTGTTCTTTCTGTTTTGTGCAAATCATGATTCTATCTCTCAGTTCACATAAAATATTGTGCCATTCCTTGTACTCATGGCCACAAAATGCAGCATCGGAGAGCAAATCACAAATTTGCGTCCTCGCTCGGCTAGGCCATTTCTTTGCTCTTCAAGCACTCCGGAGTCCAAAACAAATTCGCTTTCTCAAACTTTTCTTTTCAAAACAAAAGAAAAGTTCCAAAAGAACAAATTGGGGAGAAGATTGCGATTTCTCCTAAACGTTTCTTTATGAAATGAAATTTTTTATTTCGAGATTTTAAACTAATTTCGGGTCGGTGGTACCATTTTTGCGCCGCGTATAAGTCAACGAGACACCACCTAAGGAGTTGAGGCTTCCTTTCACGCGTTGGCTGTACGGTCAAACCGAGCTCATAGTATCTCTGGCCCCAGTTCGTTCTAATCTGGTAAGGCTAGCTGAATTCATGATCAGTCTCCAATCCAGGTCGCCTCGTTCCAGCCCCAAAATCATAAGCTCAGCTGCTGCCATATTCGTTGCCACTTGGACAGAGTGTACGTCACACACCCTTGCAATTTCCGTTTCTCTTAACTCTTGCATGTTTTCGGTTAGTGGATCTTTGAAAAATATAAGCAGGTCTGTTTCATTGCAAATAATCCGAGAGGCGATCTGCTGATATCCACCCCTTTGCCTCGTTAAAAATGCATTTACGTGGCATCCGATGGAATTAGTAATTGCTTTGGAAATGTCTTCGGTTGAAAAAATATTATGCTTTCTGAGAATACTATTATAAGCTTCGCAGAACCTGACCAGCAACTCTTTTTTTCTGTCGTGTGCAATAAGCGTTATGTTCATCACAAACTCCCCCTTTTAGAATCGCTATGAGCGAAATCTATTGTCTTTATCCCCAAAATTTAAAATTGCACAGACGTAACTAAAGACATAACTAAAGGGGAGACGGATTGACAAAGACGGTTTTAAAGTTCACATAGGTCACCATGCCGGGTTTCCCTCCTGGCATCTTGCGGACGTTCTTGGCCGTCGTGAAATCCACAGCAACAAGCGACCCTCCCTGTGCACGACTGTTGCTGGCAGCAACTTTGGCTGCTTCTTCAATTTCAGAATCTTGAGCCTCTTCCCCGTTTTTAACACGCAAGATCACGTGCGACCCAGGCACTTTCTGTGCATGAAACCACAAGTCATTTTTTTTCGCAGCTTTGAAGGTTACATACTCGTTTTGCAGATTGTTTTTCCCAACAAGCAGCTCTCCACCTGTTGCAAGGGATATCACTTCCGGCAAAAACTTGTTTTTAACTTCTTTTTTCTTTTTGGTATGCGTTTTAATATATCCTTGTTCCATGAGCTCTTGCCGGATCTCTTCCAGCCGTGATTCGTGGACAACCTGATCTAATCCAAACACAACTGATTGCAGATATTCTAGCTCCTTTTCACCTTCGCAAATCAATTCTGTTAGTTTTTTCTCGGCCACCTGCAGCTTGTGATACTCTTTATAGTATTTTTGAGCATTTTGAGACACCGTTAATTTCGGATCCAACGTGATAGCAACCCTGCTTTGTTTTTCGTCATAAAAATTTCTAAGTTTAATTTCTCCTGAACAATTTCCCAAATCTTTCAGATTGTTCAAGTTTGCCAGCAAAAGGTCTCCCTTTAGTCTTTTTTCTTCCTTTTCTTTGCACTCTTCAAGTTCTTCGCTTTGTGATTTGATCCTGTTTCTCACCCTTTTCAGAAAGATGTTCACGATTCCTCTTAAGTCACTTGTTCTTTGTTTAATTAAATCGGTTCGCGCTTTGTCTTTGAAAAATGTTTCTAATAGCTCGCAAAACGAATCGAAATGGAGCTTATTTTTAAACTCATCAAAATCGAAAAACACCGGGAATGTCTCTTCAGTTAGCATTACCGGCTTGACATTTTTGTTTTCATTTAGCGTGTCACAGATGAAAGTAACTATTGCCGCATCATCTTTCAAACTCTTTTTGAGCAATGTATATGTCCGGTTCCCGAGCCCTTGAATTGATTTGCCTAACTCTCGTCCGTCACTCTGCCACCTCTCTGTGATAAGATTAATTTTCCCCGGCTGCGTTTGCCTTTCATAGTTTCTGCCAACAAGAACACTCCGCTGCCCATGAATTATCTTTGCTGCTCCCACTACCTTTCCGGTGTTTCCAACTAGAACAATGTTAGAATATTTCCCCATTAATTCTGCAACAAGACACACACTAGTTCTTTCTGAAATCTGATTAAGAGCATTAAATTCGATATATATAATTCTATCCAGACCCTCTTGACTTATCTTAGTAACGATTCCTCCCATGAGATGCTTTCGAAGTAGCATGCAAAACATTGGTGGGTCCATCAAGGGTACAGGCTTTTCTTTCATCAAATAGACCCTGGGGTATAATGAGGATGCGCTGATCAACAGGTTATATTCCTGGTTCTTTGCTTTAAGAGTGACAACAACCTCTTCTTTGAGTGTCTGAATGACCTTGATTACTCTGGCTCCCTGAAGTTTGGCTGCTAGTTCCTCTTTCACAAAATGTAAAAAGATTCCATCCATCAAGACTCTTCACCCTCTTAGCCCAACCGTTTCCAGGCAGCATTTCTCACCCAAAAAGGAAAAGAACCAACCTGCAAGCTGGTTCGACCACCTTTCCCAATCACTTATTAACTCCTGCAATTGTAACACATAAGGGAGATTTCGTCAATTTCCCGAAAATTGTTAGTAAAGGTTAACATAAAGTCACAGATCCTGAATCAGTTGCGTGGTGATTTTTTTGGGTGGGCTGTTGACACGGATCGTCCTGCGTGATATAATTTGACAAGTCTTGGGGTTTGTTGACCTTTGGGAAAAGTCGACCTGAAAAAGGGGTTGTGTTTTTGAAGCCGGTTATACCTGATGGGTTTGTATACGTAACTGATGTAGTGCCAGAGGTGATTTTGGAAATAAGGTACTATAGCGGGTACAATTTCATTGGAAGGCGGGTAAAATCCTATAATGCGCCGGTTGCAGTTCTGAGTTGTGAGGCCGCTGAAAAATTGAAGCGTGCGAACGATCTTTTTATGAAACGTGGATGTGTTATAAAGATTTTCGATGCGTATAGGCCGGAACCTGCTGTGAGTGACTTTGTGGCTTGGGGTAGGGATGTTGACAATATAGTGATGAAGGAATATTTCTTCCCGGATGTTAGCAAAGATGAGTTGTTTGATTTGGGATATATTGCGAAGAAATCGTCGCATTCAAGAGGCAGCACCGTTGATTTGACTATCGTGGACATGAAGACCGGCAAGGAACTTGATATGGGCTCTCCATTCGATTTTTTTGGAGAGGTTTCGCATCACGGAGCAAAACTTATCACGGAATTGCAAAAAGACAATCGGCAGGTACTCAAGGGAACTATGGAAGAAAGTGGTTTTGAATCTTTTAAAACAGAGTGGTGGCATTATACTTTGGAAAACGAGCCCTATTCAGATGAATATTTCGACTTCCCGGTCGATTTTTGTGGATTGAGCAGTTGAAAGTGTGAATTAGCAGGAGGTAAGGAAGATGAGAACGAAAATTACATTCGCGTGCACAAAGTGCAAACAGCGCAATTATGATTCATTCAAAAACAAAAAGAATGATCCAGATAGACTTGAAATGAAGAAATATTGCAGGTTTTGCAATGAGCATGTGTTGCATAAAGAGACCAAGTAGTTTGTAGAGAGGTGGCTGGCGAGGTGGCGAAAGAAAAGGTTTTAAAGCCGAAGAATGAGTTCAAAAAGTGGTTTTCAGAAACAAGAAGCGAGCTTAAAAAAGTTTCGTGGCCAACAGGGAAACAGGTGATCAACGGGACGAACATTGTTTTTTTGATGATAGCTGTTTTTGGAGTGTTGGTTTGGGGTTTTGACTTTGGTCTTACGAAATTGTTGAGTTTTGTTTTGGATAATGCTGTATCGTGATGGTGGATTGCGAGGATGGTAAGGGGCGTGACTGTTTGAAAACTGCTGATGGCGCAAATCCAGAAGAAGCAAAGTGGTATGTGGTGCACACGTACGCGGGGTACGAAAACAAGGTTGCGAGTAGTATAGAGAAAATTATTGGTACGGGAGCGCTGGGCGGAATGATAAAAGAGGTCAAAGTTCCAACAGTGACTGTGACAGAAATTAAAAATGACAAAAAGCGGGAGGTCGAGCAAAAATTATTTCCGAGTTATGTTTTTGTTAGGATGGAAATGAATAACGATTCTTGGTATATTATCAAGAATACGCGTGGAGTTACTGGCTTTGTGGGGATAGAATCGAAGCCGCGACCGTTGTCTGATGAAGAAATGAATAAATTTGACATAAAAGATGTTGAGCCGCAGATTAAGCTAAATTTTGATGTTGGAGACCTTGTCACTGTGATTGGTGGTGCTCTGGAAGGTTGCGAAGGGCTTGTGGAAAGCATCAATCGGGACAAGGGAAGTGCTAAGGTTTTGGTCAATATGTTTGGTCGGAAGACTTCTGCAGAACTTGAATTTAAAGATTTAAGGGCTTGCGTTAGTTAAGCTTAAGAAATTATGTGGGAACGTTTAAAAATTTTTTGAGAGGATTGGATGTTGTGGCAAAAAAAATAAAGGGTTATATTAAGCTTCAGATTCCGGCGGGGAAAGCAACGCCTGCGCCGCCTGTTGGAGTTGCGCTTGGCCAGCATGGGGTTAATATTGTTGCGTTTACAAAAGAATTTAATGATAGGACGAAAGACGATGAGGGCCTTATTATCCCGGTTGTGATAACTGTTTATGAAGACCGGTCTTTTACGTTCATCACAAAAACTCCGCCTGCTCCTGTTTTAATTAAGAAAGCGTGCGGAATTGAAAGTGGTTCTGGAACGCCAAATAAAACTAAAGTCGCAAAGATTTCGAGGGCTGATGTTGAGAAAATTGCGCTTCAAAAAATGCCGGATCTTAATGCAGCGAACCTTGAATCTGCTGCTTCGATGATTGCTGGTACAGCAAGAAGTATGGGTGTTGAGGTTGTTTAGATTTTAGGTGCCTGTGGGATGGCTGAATTATGTGGGAGAGACTGCTTGTGTCTCGAATACCACTTGGGAGGATATTTATGAAACACGGTAAGAAATATGTTGAAAGTTCCAAGCTGATAGATAAGGACGAACTGTTTGCGTCGGGAGAAGCATTTGATCTTTGCATTAAAGCGGCAAAAGCGAAATTTGACGAGACAGTTGAAACGCACTTAAGGCTTGGTGTTGACTCAAGATATGCGGAGCAGCAGGTCAGAGGGGCGGTTATTCTGCCGCACGGTTCCGGGAAAAAAGTCAGAGTTTTGGTTTTTGCAAAGGGCGATCAAGCGACTGCTGCGCAGAAAGCGGGTGCAGAGTTTGTTGGAGCGGAAGAGTTGGTATCCAAGATTCAAAACGAAGGATGGTTGGATTTTGACGTGGTTATTGCGACACCGGATATGATGAGTGTTGTTGGGAAATTAGGTAAGATTTTGGGGCCAAGAGGCATGATGCCGGCGCCAAAGGCTGGAACGGTCGCGGCTGATGCCGCCAGGGCGGTAACAGAAATTAAAGCCGGTAAAATCGAATATCGCTTAGATAAAACTAATATTATACACTGCGCAATTGGCAAAATCTCGTTCGGTAAGGAGAAGCTCGAAGAGAATTTTAGTGCCCTGATGCAGGCAATAGTTAAGGCAAGACCAGCAGAATTCAAGGGGCAGTATATTAAAACGTGCGCCATTGCAAGCACGATGGGCCCGGGGATAAAGTTGAATATGACACCGTTTGTTGGGGGGCATGATGGCACTTGATCAGCTAATGCTAAACGTTGGCTTTTTGAATTTTGCGTTTTTTGAATCCGACTATGCAACTGTGTCCGCCCATAGCTCAATTGGATAGAGTATCAGATTCCGGTTCTGAGGGTTGCAGGTTCGAGTCCTGCTGGGTGGGCCAGGTGAGTTGGCAATACCTTAGTGATGCAAAGTGACAAAAACACCTTGAGAAGGCCGTTTTTTAGGTGTTTTTGTTTTTTAGTAATGTTAGGAGAAAAACCACAAAAGGGAATAAAAGGGGAGCCTGTTATGCCTAAGCTAAAGCCAAACAAAAATAAGCTTTACGGTTTAGCTTTGTTGTCATCTGTCTTGTGCATTGTTGCTTTATTTTACAGTGGTGTCCTGAGAAATGATGCACAGCAGAAAGTGCAACCAAAAGCTGAAGTTTCAGAGGCCGCGAAAGGCACAGAATTTAAAGAAGTCGCAGCTGCCCCAGAAGCTCCGAAGCTTACAGAAGCAGAGGAAATGGCCCAGAAGGTGAAGGGACTCTTAATCCTTTCTGATGAAGAAAACAAGAAAATTTCAGAGTTGGTCAAACAGATTTTGGATTTGAAAAACAATTCTTCGCTGGGCAAAGATGAGCGTAATAAGTCGTTGCACCCACTGAATGTTAAATTAGATAAGTTGCTAAATCGATATACGTTGGAAAAGCTCAAAGGAACAACTTCAGATTTCGCGGATGTCAAAGCAACAATGAAAAAATACAAAGGCATCCTGTCCAGCGATACAGAAAATTTCATTGCTACCTACGAAATAACAGATGGCGGGGAAATAGAGAAGGTTAAAAACCGCAGAGAAAATGTTACGGCCGAACTGGAAGAAAGGATTAATGAAGTTTGGGATGACATTAAAAAACTTCTTCCAACTAGCGCACTAAAGAAGATAACTTATTTTGAGCCTTACCAAGGGCGCTCGGGAGCGTTTTTGGACTACGATAGGAATGGCGATACTCTGTTGGGAATTAACGTTGATCGTGATTTAGAAAGATTGCCTTGCATATTGTATCACGAATATGGACATTTAATATCTCTGCATCCTTCGCAACGGGATGGCGAGTGGGGGGGATATGAAGCCTCATATGAACAAGAGCAATTCAAAGAAAATTCGTACATGAAGAAATTTTATGATCAGTTTTATAAATACACTTATGATGATCAGAATGCCGATAAAAAGGGCTATTTGTTTTATCTACGGCATCGAAATGAATTTGTTTCAATTTATGCGGCAACCAACATCTATGACGATTTTGCGGAGTCATTCACATGTTTTATGATAGACGAGGGTGGTGAAAATGGCCGAGAAAAAATAAAATTCTTTGAACAATTCCCTGAACTTGTGGAATTACGCGATCAAATTCGCGCCCTGTTGCAAAAAAACAACCTACACCCCAAAAGATTTCTAATTTAACGAGAATTCAAGTTAATTTTATAAAAACAAATGAGAGATGAGGAATTAGATTATGAATGGCAAGAAAAACCTGACATTATTCTTTTGTAGCATGATGATGCTCAGCAGTGTTGTATGTACTCCGATCGTGGCCGCCAACCCAAGCGAGAAAGTTTGCAAAATGATAGAGGAACTTAACCTCGCAAAGCAGCAGGTGGATGACATTTTGCTTGAAGCATCCATTTTCTTAGACGAGAACCCGGTTTTGCTAATTCCTTTTGGAAATGATGTGTTCTACTGCGAAAATTCTGGTACGGTAGCGAGAGATCACGCAAGAGCTTTGGTGAACAAGATTTATAAAGGACGCGGGCGTCTATGCGATGCTATTTGGAAATGTAAGCTTCATATAGCAGATAACCACGAAGATTTCTTTGCTCTCACGAATATGAAGAGAAGTTTGGCAGAGTGGTGGTCGAAGTTCAACGAACAATCGCAGCAAATAGCTGAGAATGCAGCTAAAGGTAGTATGTTGGCCATAGCAATAAGAGAACAGTGTAAAGAAATATGGCGGTTGGGATGGAAGCAAGTTAAAACGACCAGTGCGTTAACTCGCAGTGGTAAAGCCTGTGTGCCAATTGTCGCAGTTCGGTCCGTTGTCTTTGTGCAACACGGGTATGCTTTACGACAAGGTCATCTTGAAAGGCAAGGTAATGCTATGAAATCAAAGGAAGACGACGATGTAAAAACATTGGTCGAAGAGGACGACGATGATAATGGCGAAACAAAAGATGAAAAAGCAGAATATATGAATTACGGCTGGGAACGTTATGACGAAAACACACGGTGGCGGTGATAACAAAAAATGATAGGTATCGATGAATCTAATCTTGAAGAAACGTTGTGCGCGTTGGAGCAAGTACGGAAGATGATTTCGATAAAACGGATGAGAGAAGACGTTTCAAGACAACCTTTGATATCAGAAGAAGAGATAGAGTTGTGCCACAAAGAAGCAGGAGAAACCCTTCTTGGAATGAAACGGGCAAAAGCGTGGATGGCGGTTAATAAACTAAGAGAAGAAACTTCAAAACGGCCTCCGATAGCAGAAAAGGAGATAGAGGAGGAAATCGCATTATGCCGTAAAAATGCAAGGTAACGTTCATCGTTATAGATACAAACATATTGGTCTTAACCTGAGAAAATGGTGATTAATTATGGAAAAATTTGTCAATCTTCATCTTCACAGTGAATATAGCTTGTTGGATGGCGCTTGCCGAATTGGTCAGATTGCAGAAAGGGCAAAAAATCTGGGACAGCCTGCCTGTGCAATCACAGATCATGGGGTTATGTATGGTGTTATTGACTTTTATAAGGCTGCAAAAAAAGCGGGGATTAAGCCTTTGATTGGTTGCGAAGTTTACGTTGCTCAGCGGACAAGGTTTGACAAAGAGTTCAAGATAGACGGCAAAAGCAACCATCTGATACTCTTATGCAAAGATAACGAGGGATATAAAAACTTGATCAAGATGGTTTCACTTTCGTTTACAGAGGGGTTTTATGTCAAGCCGAGAATAGACAAAGAGCTTTTGCAAAAATATCATCGAGGGCTTATTTGTCTTTCTGGTTGTATAGGGGGTGAGCTTGCAAAAAGAGCACAAGCCAATGATTACGAAGAAGCTTTGAATGTGGCTCAGTTTTATAAAGATCTCTTTGAAGACGACTATTACATAGAATTGCAGAATTATAACACGTCAGAATGTCAATTTGTTAACGAGCGGCTCATCAAAGTGGCAAAAGAGCGTGGAATAAAACTCGTTGCAACAAATGACGTGCACTATGTCCACAAAGATGATCACAAGATGCACCAGGTTCTTCTTTGCATTCAGACGAACTCAACGGTTAACATGCCAAACATGGAGTTTGTGGCCGATGAATTTTTTATGAAGAGCGAAGCCGAAATGCATGAACTCTTCCCGGATGTTCCAGAAGCGATATCTAACACACTCGAAGTGGCAGCGAAATGTGACCTGAGCTTTGAGTTTAACGTGACAAAGCTGCCAAATTTTGAAGCCCCTGAAGAAAAGTCAAACGAAGAGTTTTTTTTTGAGCTGTGTTATGCCGGGTTTGAAAGAATTTATGGCGAAAGTCATGACAAAACCTTAAAAGACCGCCTGGAATATGAGATTTCTGTGATTAAAAACATGGGATATATTGATTACTTCCTGATTGTGATGGATTTCATCCAATATGCCAAAAGAAATGACATTCCGGTTGGCCCGGGCAGGGGGTCTGGTGCAGGAAGTATTGTTGCCTACTGCATAGGGATAACTGGGATTGACCCAACAAAATACAACCTGATTTTTGAACGTTTTTTGAACCCCGAAAGAATAAGTATGCCGGATTTCGACATTGATTTTTGCTATGAGCGCAGGCAAGAAGTTATAGACTATGTGGTAGATAAATATGGGAAGGATCACGTGGCGCAGATTGCAACATTTGGAACCATGGCGGCAAAGTCGGCGATAAGGGATGTTGCCAGGGTGATGAACTTTTCTTATTCACTTGCAGACAGCACTGCAAAGCTTATCCCAACTGAAATTGGCATTTCGATTGAAAGATCACTTGGGATTGTTACGGAACTAAAAGAAACATATGGTAACAACCCGGATGTTAAAGAAATTATTGATATGGCAATCAAGCTGGAGGGAATGCCACGGCACTGTTCCACACACGCCGCCGGAGTTGTGATTACAAAAAATCCAATAGACACAATTGTTCCGCTGCAAAAGATGCAAGAAAATATTATAACTCAGTTCCCGATGGGGACTCTTGAAGAACTTGGCCTTTTGAAGATGGATTTTTTGGGTCTTAAATGTTTAACTGTGATAAGTGATACTGAAAAGTCGATTAGAGTAAAAAAACCGGAATTTTGCATAGAAAAGATTTCATATGAAGAAAAAGAAGTCTTCAAGATGCTTTCGCTTGGTCTTGGCAAAGGTGTGTTTCAGTTTGAAGCTTCAAGCGGGATAAGACAGGTTTTGATAAACCTGAAACCTGAATCAATTGAAGATCTTATTGCAATTGTTTCCCTTTTCAGGCCGGGTCCAATCGAATCAATTCCAACATATGTGGAAAACAAAAATCACAAGGAAAAGATAAGATATAGGCATCCACTGCTGAAGCCAATCTTAGAAGTTACATATGGTTGTATTGTGTATCAAGAGCAGGTGATGGAGATTTTTCGCAAACTTGCCGGTTATTCTTATGCCGGAGCAGATCTTGTCCGGCGTGCAATTTCCAAAAAGAAAGCAGATGTGCTTGAAAAAGAGCGGCACAAGTTTATTTATGGACATACTCTTGAAGATGGGAGTGTGCAGTGTGTTGGTGCGGTGGCAAATGGTGTTTCAAAAGAAATTGCAGACGAAATATTCAACGACATGAGCAGTTTTGCATCCTATGCCTTCAACAAGTCGCATGCCGCTGCTTATGCAACAATTTCTTATCAAACGGCATATCTTAAGTGTTTTTATCCGTGTGAATATTTTGCGTCATTGTTAACGAGTGTCAGAGACAACAAAGACAAACTTAAAGAGCACGTTGCCGAGTGTGCCAGACTAAAGATAAAGATCCTTCCGCCTGACATTAACTTGAGTAATGCGGATTTTGGTGTTGAAGATGGTAAAATAAGATTTGGGATTTCTGCAATTAAAGGGGTGGGTCAAAAATTCATTGAGTGCATCGAAGAGCAACGAAAAAAAGGTTGTTTCAGAAGCTTCAAGGATTTCTGTGAACGGTTGAATGGCTATGAACTCAGCAAACGTGCAGCTGAAAACCTCATAAAGTCTGGGTGTTTCGACTCGCTTGGCGAGACCCGAAAAAGCTTACTTTCGAATTTTGAACAGGTTGTAGAGAATGTAAGCAGTAACACGAAAAGCATGGTGCCCGGCCAAATCAGCTTGTTTGGAGAAGAAGAAACCAAGCCGAAAGGTAAAAAAGAAGAACACGAAGAATTTTCGGAATTTGAACTGGCTGCCTTAGAAAAGGAAGCACTTAGTCTTTATCTTTCGACTCACCCACTTAAAAAATACGAAAAAATGTTTGATTACGAAGACATAACGGAGATAAGCGATCTGGATGCCTCGTCAACAGGGAAAGTTATGGGCGTGGTTGTTTCGGTTCAAAGGATTCTTACCAGAAACAGCGAGGAGATGGCCTTTTGTACGGTTGAGGACCAAACGGCGAGCATCGAGCTTATTTTGTTCCCCAGAGTCTATAACCTCTTCAGGGCTTTTATAACCGAAGGGAGCATCGTCGTTGTATCTGGAGAGTTGGACATGAAGGAAGAAACTTCCCCTAAGATATTAGTTTCGAAAATTCAAACGCCGGAGGATTTTGCCGTGCAGGGGAAGCCAAATTCGGCAAAGGCTGGGCTTTATCTAAAATTTGATGCAAAGGATTCTGAGTCTTATGAAAAAGCCATGAACTTGTTGCAAATTTTCGAGGGGAAAACAAAAGTACATATGTTCCTTAAGGATGAGAAAAAACTGAAGCGTGCCCCAAGTCAGATTTGGGTTGATGTTAACGAAACACTCATTCAGGAGCTTCGAAAAATTCTCGGGGATGGTAATGTGAAAAACATAATCTAGCAAGTTGTTTTTCGAAGCAAGCGACCTCTTCTTCACTTTCCAATCATTCCGGAATTCGAAACAAATTCGCTTTCTCGAACTTTTCTTTTGTTTTGAAAACTCGCTTTCAAAAGAAACAAACCGGGAGAGGATTGCGATTTCCCCTCTCTGGATCCACCCTTTAAACGGTTTTTGCCACAGTCTAAGGTGTTTTACTTTGAACTTAAAATTGTTTGGAAAGCAATCGGAATGATATTTTCGCAGAGACAGGAAAAGAACCAGTAGAATCTAAAATTTGAATAAACGCACACATTATGATACTCTATGTCCAGAGGAGGCCATTTGGTTTATGTATGATGTTGCAATCATTGGATTAGGGCCAGCAGGTTCCACATTAGCTCGACTGCTGGATAAAAGTTTGTCTGTAATTGCAATAGATAAGAAGAACCTGTCTTCATCTGATGGATTCAGAAAACCGTGCGGTGGATTGCTTTCTATAGATGCACAAAGGGCATTGTCAAAATTTAATTTGACGTTGCCCAAATCTATTTTGGTTGATCCGCAGATCTTTGCCGTAAAAACAATTGATACAAAACAAAAACTCGTGCGGCATTATCAAAGGTTTTATATAAACATGGATCGGCACAAGTTTGATCAGTGGCTTATGAGATTAATTCCTCGCAATATTGAAATGGCAGAGGATGCGTTTTGCAAAAACATTCTTAAAACGAAGAACCGATTTGAAATCACATACGAACAAGGAACACAGGAAATAAAAGTCCATGCAAAATATGTTGTTGGGGCTGACGGATCTGATTCATTTGTGAGAAAAAAGCTGTTTGAAAATAAAAAAATCGAGCGGTATCTTTCAATTCAACAACATTTTGTAGATCAGCGTGTGAAGCCATTTTATTCCTGTATTTTCGATAGCGATATTACAGATTCTTACTGTTGGAGCATATCTAAAGACGGACATTTTGTGCTGGGTGGTGCGTTTCCCATTAACGGAGGTAAGCAGCTATTTGAACAGTTGAAAAACAAAGTTGAAGAACTGTGGTTTCCGTTAGGCGATCCACTCCTAACAGAAGCATGTCTTGTGTCGCACCCGAAAAAGATTAGCGATTTTTGTGCAGCAGGCAGCGGAACTTTTCTTGTCGGGGAAGCAGCCGGATTCATTAGCCCAAGTTCACTTGAGGGGATTAGTTATGCGCTTAACACTGCTCATATCCTAGCAAAAGTGCTAAATAGCCAGTGTAAAAATCCATGCCGCACATACCGCATAAAAATTGTACCTATCCGTGCCAAACTATTAATGAAAATTTTGAAGTCTCAGTTTATGTATCGGCCATTTCTGCGGAAATTGGTAATGAAAAGCGGATTATTATCAATAGAAGTAGTTAAAGAAGATCAATTTTAAAGAACCGGGTGCTTTGATGAAAACGCTAACAATCGGCTCGAATGATGAAGGGCAAAGACTTGATAAATTTCTGCAAAAAACAACAACTCTTCCGGAATCCCTTATGCATAGATATATTCGCAAAAAAAGAATCAAGTTAAACCACAAAAGATGCGAACATAAGGTGATTTTGCAAAAGGATGACATTTTGGAGCTTTTCATTGGTGATGAGTTTTTTAAACAATCTGAAAAGCCAAGCTTCCTCAGAACCGCATCACTCCCGGATGTTTTTTATGAAGATGAGAATATTCTGATTGCGAACAAGCCACCTAGGCAGTTGACACACGAAAATGAAGATGAAAAAATTAACACGCTGGTTAATTCAATTAAGCTTTACCTTTTTCGAAAAGGTGAATATGACCCAGAGCGGGAAAATAGTTTTGCACCGGCACTTTGCCATTTGATTGACAGAAACACTGGTGGGCTTGTTATTGCGGCAAAAAATGCACAAGCACTCAGAATTATGAACCAAAAAATTAAAAACCGCGAGGTCAAAAAAACATATCTTTGCCTTGTTCACGGGGTTCCTCAAAAAAAAGAAGATTTACTTACAGCTTATCTGCAAAAAGGTAAAAACAACAATCTGGTCGAAATAAGTGGATTCCCTAAACCAGGCTACAGAATCATCAAAACAAAATATAAAGTCCTTGAAACAAATGAGTCGGCGTCTCTTCTTGAAATTAACCTTATCACGGGGCGGACTCACCAAATTCGTGCCCATCTCGCTTACATTGGGTACCCGTTAATAGGGGACAACAAATATGGAAGTGCAGAGAAAAACAAAGCTTATGGATTCAAATTCCAGGCCCTGTGTGCGAATGAGCTGAAATTCGAATTTAGC
This sequence comes from Clostridia bacterium, assembly GCA_026001145.1. Classification (GTDB taxonomy): domain Bacteria; phylum Bacillota; class Clostridia; order Oscillospirales; family Ruminococcaceae; genus BNZN01. Next base: position 80,828 of record BNZN01000001.1, read on the forward strand.
TCAAGTGCTGGTCACCTTGATTACTTGCAGGGCAAAGAATTTAAGTTAAAAAAGATCTGGTTTGCGGACAAATCGCCGCAATTCAAAAAAGAGAGATCAGCCTTTTCAAACTGATCCCCGTTTTCAGATTGCTCTTTTATTGTTTATGCCATGAAGTACTAGGCTTCAGAACTCGAAGTTACAGAACTTTGCCCGGGTCGGCGCAGCTTGCGTTCAAAAACTGCATGCATGTTTGTGTCCTTTCTGCGTTAGGCTCCGGCACACCAGAGATTGCCTTTCTTCTCAACCAGAACTTTTTTCAATTTATAGCCCAGGCGTTGCTTTATGGTGACGGTCAGTTGTTTTTGTTCGGTGTGGTTCGCTGGGGCTGACAACGAGCTCGGGAGTTTCTTGGCCATATGTGACTGCTATGCTTCTGCCCGGATCAGCAGACGTTTTGAATTTGAATAGGAGTGGCTCCGTCGTAGTTACAGGATTGTTTCTTTCCTCATTGCTATTACCAACCAAATCGCCGAACGCCGGAAACGAGCCACTCTCTGCGCGAACAGAACCGTCCAGCGCGCTGCGATCGACGTCCGCGAAACAGCCTAGCGCACGGCCCAAGCCGACAACACCTTCCAGGAAGAGAGCTTCGCCTACCTCCACGACACAGACAAACGAAGCGCGAGCACAGCAGACAACCACACACGACGCCTGACCGGCGACGCCACACCCGTGGTAAATCCAGTAGTGTGGGTGTTGAAAAGTTTGTTGAGACGTGATATACTGAACTGAGATGTTTTGCGCTGTGGAGAACCCCTTGGTTTTGGCCATTGGGGGACGTTGGTTTTGCGCAAATGTGATTGTTTTGTGGCGGAGGTAGAGAGATAAAAATGAAACTCAAGAAAATGTTTAAGTCTTATTCAACAAAGGAACTTAAGAGGATTGAGCCAATCAAAGAGTCGGTTCTTGCCCTTGAAGAAAAATTCAAAGCCATGTCCGATGGTGAACTCAAAGAGATGACTAATATTTTGAAGGAACGTCTTTCGAATGGTGCAACTTTGGATGAGTTGCTGCCAGAAGCTTTTGCTGTCTGCGTTGAAACTTCGTCCCGTGTTTTGGGTATGCGGCACTTCCCTGTTCAGGTTCTTGGGGGAATTGTTTTGCATCAGGGAAGAATTGCGGAGATGAAAACGGGAGAAGGAAAGACCCTTGTTGCAACACTTCCAACCTATCTTAACGCTCTTACTGGGCATGGGGTTCACATTGTTACCGTGAATGATTATCTTGCGAAACGTGACGCGGAGCAAATGGGGAAAATTTACAGGTTTTTGGGTCTCAGTGTTGGTGTGATTGTTCATGAGTTATCTGCAAGGCAGCGCATGGAAGCTTATGGGGCAGATGTTACATATGGAACGAACAATGAGTTTGGGTTTGATTACCTGAAGGATAACATGGTGCCAAGGAAAGAAGAGCTTGTTCAGCGCGGCCAAAACTTTGCAATTGTGGATGAAGTTGACTCGATTCTTATTGATGAAGCAAGAACGCCGCTTATTATTTCTGGGCCGGGGGATAAGTCAACAGAACTTTATCAAATGGCGGATGTTTTTGTTCATACTTTGAGCATGATAAAAATCAAAGAGCTTGACGAACGTGAAGATAATGAACACTACGAAGCCGATTATATTGTTGATGAAAAGGCGAAGACTGCAACGTTAACCAAGCACGGAATTGAGAAAGCGGAAAAGTTTTTTGGTATTCGAAACCTCATAGAAGCGGAAAATGTTACTCTTCAGCATCACATCAACCAGGCGATAAAAGCGCATGGAACGATGAGCCTTGATGTTGATTATGTTGTTAAAGATGGCGAAGTTATTATTGTTGATGAGTTCACAGGTCGGCTTATGCAGGGCAGACGCTATAGTGAAGGGTTGCACCAGGCGATTGAGGCAAAAGAAAAGGTGAATGTTCAACGCGAATCGCAGACACTTGCGACAATCACCTTCCAGAATTACTTCAGGTTATATAAGAAACTTTCTGGAATGACTGGAACGGCGCTTACAGAGGAAGCTGAATTTCGGCAGATTTATCATCTTGATGTTGTTGAAATCCCAACGAACATGCCTATGATCCGGACAGATTACCCCGATGCTGTTTACAGAACAGAGCTTGGTAAATATGATTGTGTTATTAAAGAAATTCTTAAGTGCCACAAAAAAGGACAGCCGGTTCTTGTTGGAACCATCTCGATTGAAAAATCGGAATATCTTGGTTCATTGCTGAAAAAAGTTGGCATCAAGCACGAGATTTTGAATGCCAAGCAGCACGAAAAAGAAGCAGAAATCATTGCACAGGCCGGCAAGTTGGGTGCTGTTACAATTGCAACCAACATGGCTGGTCGAGGAACAGACATCATTCTGGGAGGCAACGCGGAGCTGAGCGCAAAGATCGAGTTGCGTCGTTTGGGCATTGCAAAAGAGATAATCAGTGAGGCAACTGGGTTTGCAAGCTCCGAGGACCCCGATGTTCTTGAAGCCCGCAAAGTTTATACTCACCTTGTTGAAAAATTCAAGGAAGAGGTCAAAAAAGAGGCCAAAACGGTTATTGAAGCTGGCGGGTTGTTCATCATGGGAACCGAACGCCATGAATCAAGGCGTATTGACAATCAGTTGCGTGGGCGTTCCGGGAGGCAAGGGGACCCGGGAGAGAGCCGCTTTTTCCTTTCTGCTGACGATAGTTTAATTCGTCTTTTCGGTGGCGACCGCATGCAGAAGATAATGGCTGCGTTTAATCTGCCGGAGGACGAGGCAATTGACAGCAAAATGCTAAGTAACACGATTGAAAATGCGCAAAAAAAGATTGAAGGCCGCAATTTTGAGCTTCGGAAAAACGTTTTGCAGTTTGATGATGTTATGAATAAGCAGCGTGCAATCATCTATTCGCAGCGTTCCAAGGTGTTGAATGGAGAAGACATCCGTTCATATATTTTGAAGATGTTGGATGATGTTGTGACGGCAACGGTCAATTCATATCTTTCTGCAGGAATTTCACCTGAACACTGGAATCTGGAAGGGCTGAAGGATCATTTTCTGGGTTGGCTTACCACCGAAGATGATTTCAAATATGCACCCGAAGTCTTGGAAGAACTCGAGCGTGACCAGGTTTGTGCAGAACTTAAGACTCGTGCGCAGGAACTTTATTCGCAGAAAGAAGCTGAAATTGGCTCTGATATTATGCGAGAGTTGGAAAGAAGCGCTGTGCTCCGCAATGTTGACGAGCATTGGGTTGAGCACATTGACGCCATGCACGAACTAAAGCGTGGCATCGGTCTGCGTTCTTATGCGCAACGCGACCCTGTTGTTGAATATCGTCTGGAAGGCTTTGATATGTTCGATAACATGATTGCAAGTATCCAGGAGAACACCATCAAGATGTTGCTGCTTGCTCGCCCATTCCGGCAGTTCGAGACTATTGCCCCAGACGAAGAGGGAGCTGACGAATTTTCAAAGTTGCTTAAAGCAAAAGCTCAGGCGAAGCAGCAAACAACAGAAACTTTGGAAGAAAGTATTGCGCCACCCAAAGCGGGAGAGTCGAAGAATTCGCAGCGAAAGTCAGAAAAAATTGATCGCAATGGTTTGTGCCCTTGTGGGAGTGGCAAGAAATATAAAAAGTGTTGTGGTCAGGAGCGCCCATAAAGCATGGCTGGGGTGTATTTGAAAATCGGGATGCAGCAAAGAAACATAAACTTAGCATAATCACCACAAGGCTCGGCAAAAATAATTGCAAGTTCGTTAAAAAAGTCAATTGATTTTTCAGGTGAAAACATATTTTTAGGAGGAATTTTTTATGCAACTCAAGAAAAATTTAGCATTGATTTGTTCTGCCGTGTTGGCTATCATGTTGTTGCAAACGGGGACCACTTCTGCTGTTGGTCATCGTTACGTAATTGAAGACGGAAAGGCGAAACTCATTGAAGTCGACGACAATGACCCGCGCAATCTGGAACGGGGCGGTGTGGTTCCGAGAAACCACACGTGGAACAAAAGAGTTTGGCAACAATTGTCTTTTGCGAACGCTAGTGGTGTGACAAACAGAGTTACCAACGAAAATGGAAGTCAGCGGTCGGCAACGGCCAACGCTTTCCCCCAACGAACGCGAATTTCCGGTTCCCCTAGTGGTGAGGGTATTACATTTAACCGCATTGCAGATCCTACAAACAATGGAATAACGTTAAGAGCTGCGTTCGACGTTGTAGACTCTGGTGATGTCTCTGTCAAAACGCGGTATCTCCCCCAAAATAACGACGACTTGGACTCTCAGCGAACGATAAATCTCGATTCAATACCTAGTAGTGGCGCTGTGACAATTATTTACATTAAAGTTACCGAAAAAGACGTTCACGCGGAGCTTGTGAAAGTGGTACGCCAAGTGAATGAAGTTGTGTCAGCAATAGAAGACTTCACAAAAAAGTGCAACAACGGCTTGCCAGACAAAACTGCTCAGGAAAAACTGCTCGCCAACCGATTAGATGGCGCGCATATACAGCTGTTTGTGGCGCTGCGGCCGTATGGGGGACCGACAGCGGCGCCTTTCAGCAGCTTTGATGTGTTAGTTCCGGCTCCCGCAACGCATGAAGGATGGATTGGATACAAAGTGCGCCCGGATATGCTACTTCACGGCACAATAACTTATTCAGAATGGGCTACTCGGTATAGATTTAAAATGTATCAGTTAGAAAAAGCATGCATGGACTTAAATTTGCCATCTTTGGCCTTGCAGGTCATTAAAAACAGGGAAAGCGTACCGCGGTCGGTCTGTGATCTTGCGGCTCCGCCTTTGTGGGATTCGGGATTCTATAAAGTTTCTGGGTCCGGCTTCCATTACCACACTGTTAATTCGGAGGAAATATTGGCAGGGAACAGCAAGACGTTGCAAATGAGTTAAGACTGGTAACTGGCGAGGCCCAAAAGGCTGGGGCTTTTTAGGTTTTTGCAGCAAACCAGGTTGAACCAAACCCGACGTCAACTTTAAGAGGCAGTTTGAATTTGGGAAAGGTCTCCATTTCTTCGTGGAGTATCTTTTCCATTTTTGCTTGCTCAGCTGTTTGTACCTGGACGATTATCTCATCGTGAACCTGAAGAATAATCTTTGAGTGCAGCTTTTCTTTTTTAATTCGTGCTTGCAGGTTGACCATTGCGAGTTTTATGATGTCTGCGGCGGAACCTTGGATTGGTGCGTTATAGGCGACCCGCTTTCCAAAAGAGATTAATGCTTTGTTGTTCGATTTCAATTCGGGAATGTATATCCGGTGGTTAAAAAGGGTTTTTACATAGCCGTTTGCCTCGGCGAAAGAAACTGTCTGTGCCAGATATTCCTCAACCTTTGGGAATTTCGCAAAAAAACTCTTGATATATTGTGTGGCCTGAGCTGTGCTGACGCCGAGGTCTTCTGCTAGCGCGACCGACCCAATTCCATAAATAATTCCAAAATTAACAGTCTTTGCGTCCATCCTCATCTGAGCAGTAACCTTATCTAAAGGGACACCAAAGATTTCTGAGGCGGTGATTCGGTGAACATCTTCATCGGATCTGAAACTGTTGATTAAAGTTTCGTCCTGGCTGATTTCCGCAAGAACCCGAAGTTCAATTTGTGAATAGTCGGCATCCGCGAGGACACAACCAGGCTCCGCAATAAAAAATTTGCGAAGGTTTTTGCCGAGCTCCGTTCGGATTGGCACATTTTGAAGGTTGGGTTCCGCAGAACTGAGCCGGCCAGTTTTGGTTTCGGTTTGCTTGAATAAAGTGTGAACGTGATCGGTTGAATCCACCATTGTAAGCAGACCTTCAATATAGGTAGTCTTCAGTTTGGTCAACTTCCGCCGTTTCAGAATAAGCTTAATAATAGGGTGAAGGTGCGAAATTTTTTCCAAACTTTCCACATCGGTTTTGAATCCACTTTTGTTGCGACCTTGAGTTGGTAATTTTAGCGTTTCAAAAAGAAAGTGGCTAAGTTTCTGTGAGGAATTCAAATTGAATCTTTCAACTCTATTATTTAAAAAAGTTTCTTCTGAAAAGATTTCTTCTTCTAATCTTTCGGTTTCTTGTTCAAGGTGATTGCCAAAGTCAGAAAGGCCGCACACATCCAACAAAAAGCCCTTTTGCTCCATTGCAACCAATACTTCTGCAACCGGGATTTCAAGTTCTTTCAAAAGTGCCAGTTGGTCATTTTCTGCAAGCTTTTGTTCCAAAATTTCGCAGAGTTTGGGGCTGTTAATCAGGCCAAAAACGAAATCGTCACCGCCGAAGTTAATGTAGTCACCGGGCTCCAGATAGATTCTAACAAGCCGATCTACTTCGTATTTCTTCCTCAGTGAATCCAGAATATATCCCGCAAGTGTAATGCAAAAAGGCGGTGTTAAAAAAGTCGGGGGTTCTTCAAATTCTTTAAATAAAAGCGTTTGAAATTTCTTAATGTCATCAAAAGATACCTGCCCGGCGAACTTTCCAAGCGCCACTGCAAGCGGTTTGAGATTTTCGTTTAGTGGCAAAACATATATATTGTCGCTTGCGTTAATCCCAAGTCTATTCCTTGGTTCATCAAGCGCTATATAAAAGTTGTTTTTAATCTCTTTAAATTCTTCGATTTCATCAACACTTGCCACAAAGCGGATGGGAACGGGGGGCTCCTCAAAAGAATCCAAGCTATCTTCCTGATCCGCCAAGTGAGGAACCAACAGATTGATCTTCTGGATTGCTGTTTTTATGCCAAGTTCTGCAAATTTCAAAACGAGTTCCTTTTTGCTGGTTCTTTTGGGTACATATTCATCAATGGAGCAGTTAACCGGAGCATCCAACCGAATTTCAGCAAGAACTTTACTTAAAAAAATGTCTTCCTTGCCCGCAATAAGTTTGTTTTTGAGTGCCACAGATTCAATTTGCGCCAGGTTTTCAAAAAGAGCTTCAACGCTTCCGAACCTAGAAATAAGATCCACGGCAGTTTTTTCGCCCACACCTCTGCAACCGGGAATGTTATCAGATGTATCACCGGCCATTGCTTTGACATCGATGAGCTTCAAGGGTTCCAACTCGTATTTTTCTCTTATTGTTTCCAATGTCACCGTTTCTGCAACCGACGTCTTGTTTTTTATGGTCGGCAAAATCACCCGCACATTTTCTTTAACGAGTTGATAGGCATCACGGTCTCCTGTTAACAAAACACACTCAACGGACGAGGGGCAACATCTGTGACTAAGCGTTCCCAAAATGTCGTCTGCTTCGAATCCTGGGCACTTAATAACAGCAAATCCCATCAGCTCCAGCAGGTCTTGAATCACCGGCATCTGCTTTTTAAGATCATCTGGTGTTCCGGCACGGGTTCCCTTATAGGTCTGGCAAAGATCAGATCGGAATGTTTTTCGGCTGACGTCAAAAGCAACTGCAACATATTCCGGTTGCAGTTGGGTGATGAATTTGCGCAAAATGTTAACAAAACCATACACGCCGTTTATGTTCTGACCTCGGCTGTCGCTCAGTGATTTTATGGCATAGTAGGCACGATTTAGGATGCTGTTTCCGTCTATAATTAAAAAAATCAAAAGAAAATTCCTTTCGGGTTAATTGGGTATATTTTAGAAGAGTTTTCGAATTTCATCACAAGTGCTTTCCAAAAGGCAGAGAGAGCAGATTTAATATCCCGTTTGATGCGCCAGAGAAAAGCCACAGTATAACATCCGCGAGTTTGTGGATGGGATCCAAAATGTGTGACGAAAAATAAACGAGTAAAAGAAATACGATGAAAATTTGCATCCGATATGGTGCGAGTTTATCCATGAACTCTGGGAAAAAGTATTCGCCAATTGCTTCTCCCATAAACCCTGGAATTGGTATGCACGAAAGCAAAGAAATGTATATACTGAATCCTGCGGTTATGCCGAACACTTCGGAAATTAAGATGTTAAAATAGCGCCTTGAAATGGTTGCTATAAAAACGAAAAAGAATGCAAAAATCAAGAGACCGGCCGGCCCTGCAAGTGTTATTAAAAGCTTTCCGGTCCGTCGATCTTTCGCCTTATAAAAATTAGCTGCGTTTATTGGGAGTGGTTTGGGCCAACCAATGTGACTAATCAAAAGGAGTAAAGTTCCAAGTGGATCCATGTGTGCCAACGGGTTAAGGGTCAGTCGTTTTTGCATTTCCGGGGAGTCGTCTCCCAGTTTGCAAGCGACTAAGCATGTGAAATATTGCAAAACCGGGAAAATCAATAAGATCACAATGGCCTTGGGTAACAACCACAAATAAAAAGCTTCTGCACTTGAATCACCAAACATAAATGTCCCTCCGATAACACTTTAAAATGATAAAGGGTATGAGCAAAATTACCTTTACCATTATAGCATTAAACTTCAGAAAGTAAAACGTTTTGCTTTTCCCCAAGGCATAAAGTTTTGTTGTGAATTTATTGTGAATATTTCGAATTAATTTGGCTTGTTTTCTGAAATTAAAATTTTTCAGCAAGAAACTATTGACAAGCTATATGGATCGTGATAAACTAACAGTTGTGGAAAGTTAGGAGTTCTAACTTCGAAATTTGGAATCGAAAGAAGAAAGGGAAATTTTTATGAAAACCAAGAAAAATTTAGCAGCGTTGCCTGGGGACAGTTATTATGGTCAGCGGCGTATTTGGTGCTCCAGCAACCTTTGCGGTGAACGAGTTTACAGACTCTGTCGATGCATTGTTGGCCCGTTGGGAAAAGTGTTTGTCAAAAATTGACAACTGCGAGACCGCTAGCGGTGAATCGGAAAAGCAGGATTTGACGGAGGCACCTGAGCCGCAAGAGGTCTGGGATATGGCGCAAACAGTGCGAGATGCGTTTGCTGATGGGCGAGCCTGGGGTGGTGATCCGCCGAAAGGCCCGTACGAGGCTGACATCCATCCCGTTTCCCATTGGTGCAGGGCCGCGTCTCTTGCTTGCGCAGGCTTGGTTTCGAAAGCGACAGCGTTTAACAAACCGCTCGGCGACGCCTTTGCGCGCCTGGCAGTAGAGATCCAGCGGGGTCCAGCAACTCCAGAAGAAAGCAGCCGGCGGCAGATACGCCAGGAACTTCGCAGACGGGGTCAAGAGCAGGAGCGTGAGTGGGAGGGCCGCGAGTTCCCGCGGTTCATCGCTGTCAGGCACGGCGGTAGGATCGTGTTGGTTGATGAGCAGCTTTGGAGCAGCGGCAGCGTGCCAGAAGAGATAACAGAGACAGAAGTTGTCAGACACCCCGGAAAGGTCGTGTTGGAGGATAGCTGGATCCCAGCAGAGCCAGGACGAGAGGCGCCCGCTGATGTCGACTTGCCAGCGACAAACGTACCTTCCGCGTTAGCAGATTCCACATTGTCGAATTCGCTTTTCGAAACAACAAACACGGCATCAGTAGATGGAAACAACATGAGTGGCAGCAGCGACTCGCAACCAACGACAGTTGGGACCGCAACCAGCACGGACGAATAGATGGTATTATGCAAATTAGAGAAGAGAAGCCATCCGAAAGGGTGGCTTCTTAACGATACAATTATCACAACATCCATTAATTTGTGTTTTGGGCTGTGGATATGCTAGACTTAAAGAGATCTTTGAAAGTTCGGGCAGTTGAAATTGTTGAGGTGATTGTGAATTGTTTTGGAAGAGTGGAATAAAACAGGTTGTTGTTGGTTTGGGGAATCCGGGTGCTTATTATGGCGGAACAAGGCACAACCTGGGATTTCAAGTTGTTGACGAAATGGCAAAGCGGCAGGGTGTTAAACTTGGGCGCAAAAAGTTCGATGGAGCTTATGCAAAAGTTATTTTGGATGGCGTAACCATCGCCTTGTTGAAACCGCTTAAGTTCATGAATAACTCTGGGGTAGTTGTGAGAGAGTTCACCAAGTATTTTGGGGTTGAACCTAAGGATGTTATTATTGTGCAGGATGATATTACCCTGGAGCTGGGGTTTTTTAAGATTAAGGTAGGGGGATCTGACGGTGGACACAATGGGGTTAAGAGTGTGATCGATTTTTTGGATGATGGCGGCTTCATCAGGATTAAATGTGGTGTTGGTGCAAAAAAGAACAAAAATATGGAGTTGGCAGATTGGGTTTTGACGAGATTTGACGCAGAAGAAAAAGGCAAAATTGAAGCGATGATGCCGCGGATTTTGGAATGTTTGGAATGTATTATCAAAGAAGGAGTTTCGCAGGCAATGAACAAATACAATTGATTTTGGCACTTTCCCCTTTGATGTTCCCACGTGCAGTTTTCGCAAAAGGAGTAAGGAGCTAAGAAATTAATGAAGTTGGTCACTTTTTTAGAAGGGTTTGTTTCGCCGTTGCCTGATGTTAATTCTTTGGGTGTTACGGAAGCTTGTGATGGAATTGCGGGTTATTATGCGGCGCAAAAGATCAGGTCAGGTAAAGCAATTTTGTTTTTGGTTGCCGATGAAGCCTTTGGATTAAGACTAGAAAACGACATAAACAATATGACTGAAAAGCAGGTGGCTAAATTTTTTCCGGCTGGAGAGCTTGATCTCTTGCCGGTTTTGGTGCGCAGCAGCGAAGATGAACACCGGCGGTTGGAAGCTTTGGATGCGCTTGAAAAAAAAGAATGCAAAGTTTTGATTGTAACCCCAGAGTCTTTACAACAGGGCGTTGTGGATGAAAGTTTGTTCAGAGCCCAATGCTTTGAGATGAAAAAGGGAAGCATTTTAAATGTTGATGAGTTCTCTCGAAGGCTGATTGACATGGGATATGAAGTTTGTGAATTTGTTGAATCGGTTGGTCAATTTGCCGTTAGGGGCGGGATTATTGACGTCTTTTCACCCGGAGTTGATGTACCAGTCAGAATTGAGCTGTTTGATGATGAAATAGACAACATTTTTGATGTGAACCCATTCAGCAACCGAAGAGGAGAGCTGCTGGAGTCGGTTCGTGTTTTGCCGGCAAAGGAACAATCAAAGTGTGCGAAAATTTGGAATTATTTCCCCAAAGATTTTGATTTGTTTGTTTTTGATTGCAACAGATTAAAAGACCGGCTAGAGCCAGAAACATTAGGTAAATTAAATGATTGCAAAAAAGTGGTGTTGGAGCCAACCAGTGGTATGCCCAATTTGTTTACAGTGGAAGAACAGGTGAATGCTTCAGGGGCAACTTTACGAATTCCCAGATTAAATTTTTTGAGTATTTTAGAAGAAGTTGAAGCCGCCCAAAACGAGAATATGTCCTGCCTTATTCTGGCGAAAAATGGAAAAAACAAAGAAGCATTAGTTAAGTTCTTAAACACAAGGGGAGTTGTTTGCCGGGATTTAAAAGAGGCTCCTGCAAAGAGTGGGTTTGGCATTTGGGTTGCTTGCAATTCCTTTTCGTCTTGTTTCAGGATAGACGAAAAGATTGTGATCTTGAATTACCCGGCGGAGATTGATAACAGCCCGCGATTTGGGAAAAGAATTTGGCGCAAAACGCAAATAATTCAAAGTTTGTCTGATTTAAATGTGGGAGATAAGGTGGTTCACATCAGACATGGGATCGGGCTTTTTGCAGGTCTTGTGCAGATGGAAGTTGACACAGTTACAAAAGATTACATCAAGTTGGAATATGCGGGGAACGATATTCTTTATTTGCCGGCAACCCAGTTGGACATGATTTCAAAATATATTGGGGCTTCTAGTGTTAAGTTGCACCGGTTAAACGGCAAGGAGTGGGGCAAGGTCAAGTTAAAGGCGAAAAGAGCCGCAAGTGATTTTGCCAAAGAGTTGGTTTCTCTTTATGCTCACAGAGCGCAGGTCGAAGGGCACAGCTTTGCAAAAAACTCTGACTGGCAACAAGAGTTTAGGCTTGCATTTGAATTCGAAGAAACCGAAGACCAAAAAAGATGCATTGCAGAGATCGAAAAAGACATGGAAGACAGGAAGCCAATGGACAGGTTGCTTTGTGGTGACGTTGGGGTTGGGAAGACAGAAGTGGCACTAAGGGCGGCATTTAAGTGTGTAATGGATTCTAGGCAGGCTATGGTTATTGCGCCGACGACAATTTTGGCGTGGCAGCATTTTAACACGATGCTTGAAAGGTTCATGCAGTTTCCTGTTAAAGTTGAATTGCTTTCTCGGTTCAGAAGCTCGAATGAGCAAAAAGAGATTTTGAAATCACTTGAAAACGGTGAAATTGACGTTATTGTTGGAACGCACAGGCTTTTACAGAAAGATGTTGCGTTTGCCAATCTGGGGCTTGTGATTGTTGATGAGGAACAGCGCTTTGGAGTCAGGCACAAAGAAAGAATTAAAGAGTTCAGAAGAAATGTGGATCTACTTTCGATTTCCGCAACACCAATCCCAAGGACTTTAAACATGGTGATGATGGGAATGAGGGACATCTCGACAATAGATTCGCCGCCTTTGAACAGGTTCCCAGTTAAAACGTTTGTTCTGGAATATGACGAAGAAGTGCTTAAAGAAGCAATCAGGAACGAACTTAGATATGGAGGACAGGTGTTTTTTCTTCACAACAAAGTTACGGGAATTTACGAAAGAGCAGCGAAACTGCAGAAATTATTAGGAGAAGGCGTACGAATTATTGTTGCGCATGGGCAGATGAGCCACGAGGCAATGCAAGATTCCTGGCAGAAACTGTTGGCTAAAGAAGCAGATGTTTTGGTGTGCACGACGATAATCGAAACGGGAATTGATATCCCAAACTGCAACACACTGATTGTTGAAGATGCGCAAAACTTTGGGCTCTCGCAGTTACATCAACTGCGAGGAAGGGTTGGAAGGTCTGAGAGGAAGGGCTTTGCTTACATGTTTATTGGGAAAAATGTAGTCCTTTCAGAGGTGGCTAGTCAAAGGTTTGAAACACTTAAGGAATTTGCTCAATTTGGAGCAGGATTCAAGATTGCACGCCGGGATTTAGAAATTCGTGGTGCCGGGAACATCCTGGGGGAAGAACAGCATGGACACATGAATCAGGTTGGGTATGAAATGTATATGAAACTGTTAAACGAAGCCATTGCTTGTGAAAGTGGTGAGATCGGCGAGAGCAAGGGCGGAGGAAATTTCGCAGAGTGCCTAGTAGATTTAAATATTACGGCATTTATCCCCGAAACTTACGTCAAGAATGTTTCAACAAGACTTGGGATATACAAAAGAATTGCAGAATTAAAAACGGAAGAAGAAATTGCCACATTCAAAGACGAGATAAAAGACATTCACGGGCAGTTGCCGATGGTTTTGCTTCGTCTTTTCGATGTGGTGGCACTCAAAAACAAAGCAAAAAAGCTGCATATCTCTGAGATAAAGCAGCTTGGTGAATCGTTAAATTTGTTTTTTAATGCAGGTGCAGATGAGCTAATTTTGACACAGCTGAAAGCGAACGAGAGGATCTGTGAAAAGCACAACAAAG
>BNZN01000002.1 GCA_026001145.1 Clostridia bacterium
AAATTTTTTGATGGTTTCGGGTCGAATTCCTCGTTTTCTTTGCAGGTAATCCATTGCACGGTCTGTTTTTTTTAAGGTTTCATGAAAGAACTTCGCTGCTTCTTTGTTGGCACGCAGAATTCTGGCATTCAAATTCGAAAAGTCAGATTGCTCAGTGGTAGGGACGGCAATCCCTGCCTTGTTTGCCAACACTTTTAGTGCACCTATGTAATCGAGATTTTCAATCTTTTTGATAAACGAGATAACGTCGCCGCCAGTTTGGCACCCGAAACAATAAAAAGACTGTGTTGCGGAATAAACCACAAAAGAAGGCGATTTTTCCACGTGAAACGGGCAAAGGCCAACCTGCTTGTTTCCTCCCAAGGGTTTCAGCTCCACATATGAACTGACAATCCCTTCAATGGGGGAGGAGGCCTTTAGTTGTTCCAAAAAAGAATTAGGCAACAAATCAATCATCTCTTCTTGTACATGTTGTTTTGTGTCAACAACCCTCCCGCTTTAACTGTGAGTTTATTGACTCCTTGTTCTAAAGTTTTTTTGAACTTCTACCAAACAAGACATTATCATGTTGATTACTTGATCCATGTCATCTGGTCTTGACTCTGCAATCCACAATGTCATAAACTCAAGCGCCTTCATATCTAGCGTATTCATATGATACCCATTTTTGTGCAAGAATGATACAAAAAGTCCCACAGCGAAGCGTTTATTTCCATCTATAAAGGGGTGATTTTTAATTACAAGATACAGTAAAATTGCTGCTTTTTCTTCCATAGATGGATACAAATCTACTCCATCAAACGTTTGATATATTGCAGACACACAAGCCTCTAAGTCATTATTATTTTCCTTGCCCCACAAATCCCCAGCACATAGTTTTTGCATTTGGGAAACAACGTCTCTCGCATCGCCAATGGTTAATTGATAGATTGCTTTTGTACCACTTGGTTTGCTCAAAAGCTTTTTGTCATACTCCTCGAGAGTCCGAAAAACACTAATATATTGTTTTAAGATATCACTATCAATTGGTACCACCCGATTCACCCCCTTGCGTGGTAGGTTTTTGATATTCCTGTCAACTTTTCTCATTGTACCAAGTCACATTCCCAGAACATACGTTGAAAACGGTAGCTCTAAAATCATCCACGTGAGTCTCCAAAACACTAAGATTTATGTGTATTTTTTCGAAGAAAGCGGTTTTTTCCACAATAATGTCATAACTTGGGAACAGGAACGCCACGGCGTCATACAACTTGTAATCTATCACAATTTCAACGTTTATGTAATGCTTTATGGGAACTAGATCTGCATTTTTAAGTGCAAGCTGCACTGTCTTGGAATAGGCCCTAACGAGACCGCCTGCTCCAAGAAGAATTCCGCCAAAATATCTTGTTACAACGGCAACCACATTAGTCAGCTCATTATTCTGTAAAACTCCCAAAATTGGCAAGCCGGCGGTCCCTTTGGGTTCTTGGTCGTCACTGCTTTTCTGCAGGTTCTCATCCTGTAAAATCAGCGCATACACATTATGCGTCGCTTCATTAAACTCTGTTTTTACAGCTTTAATGAACGAGATGGCATCCTGTTTGTTGTTAACACCACAGACGGTTCCAACAAACCTGGAATGCTTTACTTCATATTCAGCTGTGAAAACCCCATTAATTGTGAACACAAAACTAGCTCCTGCTACCCTCAAATACTGTTGCCCTTTTGGAATCTCACGAAAATACCGGCAGCAGCAACGGGGTTATGAATTGCTTGATTCACTCATTCCGAAACGTTTCTGAAATCTGCCAACTCGGCCCCCAGTGTCTACTAATTTTTGCTTGCCGGTATAAAATGGGTGACACTTGGAACAAATTTCAATTGATATGTCCTTTGAGGTGGATTTGGTTTTGATTATTTCACCACACGCACATTTGATCTCGGTTTCCTCAAATTCCGGATGTATATCTTTTTTCATGTACACCGCTCCAATCAACAAATATTTGGTTTGCGCTCAATTCCAAAAGACGCCACTGTGAATGATAGCACAAAACGCTTGATTTTGCAAGGCTTCACAACTCGTGTGCAAGCAGAGAACTGCATAAAATCCAAACAAAAAGCTTGCATTTTTGTGAGATTTTTGTTATGATACATGCAACAGTAAGTTCGGTGGGGATTGATCTCAAATTTAGAAGCAATGGGAGTGGATGTTTTGAAAAGATCAAGAGCAACGGGTTTGATTCTTGCGATGATGATAAATTTGGCAACATGTCAACGCGCGACGTGTGAGGTTCCTTCTGATTTGCAGCGAAAAGATGATTATAAACCCAAAGTCATAGTTTCACTAACATCTTACCCAAAAAGATTTTGTATTTTGCCATATGCTTTAAAATCACTTTGCAAACAAACCGTGAAACCAGATATGATTTTGCTTAATTTATGTGAAGAAGAAAACCCAGATAAAACACTGATACAAAAGGTTTTTAGTGAAAATAATTTAGAAGATAAAATAACAATAAACTGGTATGAAGAATCTATTGGTCCTTATGGCAAACTCATCCCTACACTGAAAAAATATCCCGATGATATCATAATTACAGTTGACGATGACATAGAATATGGCAAAAAGGTGCTCGCAGAATTATTACGTGCACATAAAAAATATCCGAATTGTATTATCAGTAGAGTTTGTCGCTTTTTTGCAGATGACTGCAGATTTAATGAGTGGAGAGAAGACAAGGTAGTTCCGAAGAATCGACCTGTGTTTAATGCTGTAGTGGAAGGAGTTACTGGAGTCTTATATCCACCTTATTGTTTTGATGAAAGAGTATTTGATCAACAACGTTTTATGAAAGATTTCCCAACTACAGATGACATTTGGTTTTCTGTGTGCGCTATATTGAAAGGGACAAAAAAAGTAAAGCTGCACAATTTTTCTGCAACATGGCCTACACGGGTTGCCTGTCAGGACAAATATAAAGTTTCAGTACCGGAATTGTGCGTGAAAAATTTTGAAGGCGGTAAAAACCACGAAAATTTAAAAAAAGCAAAGGCAATATTCAAAAAAGAAAACATCAAATTGTAATTTCGTTCTTAACTCTTAACAAAGAGTATGTAAACAGGTGTTGTTTGTATGATGAAGAAGTCGAAAGTAGTTCGTTTGATTCTTGCAGCTATAATCTGATGCGCAAAAATTTAAATTTGTGAAAGTAGAAGGTAAAACGATTGAAAACTAACTAGAATAGTGGCGTTGTCACGTTTACTTATCCTCCCTCGGGTACGGGCATCATTGACGGTACACATATTCAAGCAGTCTTTGCGCGCAACTTAGGAAATCAAACTTAAGAGGCTTAGAATTTTTTGGCTTAGCTCATTGTGACGAACAGGTAGAAATTCGAAAAACAATCTAATCAAGATCCAAACAAACTGCATCATAAATATGTTCGCCATATCGATTGAAATTTTCTTTGTGATTCATTGCTTGCAGACATTTTTCTCGGCACTTATCGAAATATTCCTGGCGAAACACTCCTTTTTGGGAACTGTCTGAAAGCAATGATAAGTATATGTTTGCCTGGATCATAGGGACCAAAAAGTTGTCAGATGCATTTAGTTTTCTGGTCTTATAAATCGCAGCACCAAGCCTGTTTTCGTCTGCAATATCTGTGTGAGTGCTTGCCTTGAGTTTGCCCATTATGCTATCAAAGTGTCGTACATATTGGCCCATGCCCCCACTGTCCAAAACTGCCAAAATCAGATATTCTGTAAAAAAATAACTAAAAGCATATCGAACATCACACAGCTTTATGAGTTCATTCAGATCCTCATCGTTGAAGATGGTCTGAAGATATTGCATCTTATCTTCTATGTTATACGGCCACTTTTCCATATTCGAAACAGCCAAATAAATCTTGTCAAGAGCGAGGGTATTTATTACCTCAATAGTTTCTTTTCCGAGTTTCAAGGCGGTGATTAATTGTTTGTATTTCTGTTTGATTTTGTGTTCGGTGAGCAACCGTCTGCTGTCAAACTGTGTGATTTCGGAAGGGGTTGCCGCAACGGAGGTGGTGTAGACGGGGGAGTGGATTACTCTGCAACTGCGCGCAGCCAGAAAGTAATCCAAATTAAAAAGTTCTGCTGCTCCCCACTCTCCGGCAAGTTCGTCAAATGCTAAATTGTTTTTCTTGATTATTTCTGTGCGAAAGAGCGTGTTACCCAGCATGCTCAGCATGTTGCGGTTAAGAAGCATCCTTATGAGAGAATCTGCATCTTTATGGTTAGTGTAACACATATCATCGATGTTTTCAGGTTCGGGAACTTCTTGAATCAACATGGATGAAGAGCCTATGCAAAGGTCATAGCCATCGATTGCAGCTTTCAACTTGCTTAGTGCTTTTGGTGGTGCATTCCCGTCTTGATCCCAAAACACAACATATTCTCCAACAGCTTGTTCCAAGGCTTTGTTTCTTGCGGCCGCAAAGTTGGAGCTCGGCGTTTCGATAATCTTCAAATGTGGGATTCTCGCGGTCTTCTCTTTCAAATAAGTTTTGTGCTTCTTGTCAGAACCAGCGTCGACAAAGATAACCTCAAGTTCAAGCAAGTTCACCTGATGCCGAATGTAATCAAAAATCATGTATCTATCTTTGTCCTTAAAATTGCAATATGGGACTATAACGCTAATCAACTGACAATCTCTCCTTAAATCTGGCGAAATCTTTCAATTTTGGAAGCTTTTCCTGTTATCTCATCAATTGTCAAAATCACACCGCAAATTTCATGCGGCCCTCCCGCAGTCTTATGTTTTATGGGGCTGTCAGGAGATCGATTGCTGAGTGCGCTTTCTGGGCTGACTCCAACCACCGACACAATGGCTCCGACCATCCCAAGGTCTGAGATATACGCAGTACCCTTGGGCAGAATCTGTTCGTCCGCCGTTTGAACATGAGTGTGTGTACCAACCAAAGCGGAGACTCTGCCATCCAGATGAAACGCAAACGCCTTTTTTTCGCCAGTTGCTTCTGCATGAAAATCCACGAGTGTGATCTTATGTTGATTCTGAGCCAAAACTTTGTCAATTGCTTCAAACGGATTTCCATTTGCTGTTTGCATAAACACGTTGCCTATGACGTTTATCACACAGACCTGGAATGGACCTTTGTCGTAAACAAAGAACCCGTGCCCTGGTGATTCAGGCGGAAAGTTTATGGGTCGCAGCAAAAATTCGCATTGTTCAAACATTTCTTCCATTTGGTGGTTTCGGAATGCATGATTTCCGGTTGTAATCACATCAACACCGGCATTCATAAGACTTCTCATGCTTTTGTGGGAGATGCCGTTTTCAGCAGCTGAATTTTCTCCGTTTGCAACTATCAGGTCTAGTTGCTTGCTCCTTCTTATGTTCGGCAGTTTTAGGCACAGGAAGTTACAGCCACCTTCACCAACAACATCGCCAATCATCAAAACTTTCATAACTTTCCACTTTCGACAGGTTTCTTAGGGAATGCTCCAGCCAGACAACTTCAACAGGGGGGAAGTCTTATTTCGCAAATTCAAACACGCGCTTTTCTCTGATCAGGTTGATTTTAACCTGCCCCGGATATTCAAGTTCTTGTTCTACCTTTTTGGCTATTTCATAACCTAAAATTGTCATTTTGTCTTCACTGATAAGCTCTGGATTAATCATTATTCTGATCTCGCGTCCTGCCTGAATTGCATACGATTTTTCTACCCCATCGAAAGAATTGGCAATTTCTTCGAGTTTTTCTACGCGCTTTATAAATCTCTCAAGATTTTCTTTTCTTGCTCCTGGGCGTGCGGCGGAAATGGCATCTGCTGCCTGAATCAAAAATGCTTCTGCCGTTTTGGCTTCAACATCACCATGATGCGCCTCAATTGCATGAATAACAGCGGGGGATTCTTTATATTTTTTGACGAGATCTACACCTATCTGAACATGTGAGCCTTCCACTTCGTAACTCATTACCTTGCCAATATCATGCAACAAGCCAGCTCTTTTTGCCACAGCGGCGTTCGCACCAATATCTTCGGCCATCATGGCGGCGAGATTTGCGACTTCCAGAGAATGCAGATATATGCTTTGACCGTAACTAGTTCTATATTTTAGCCTTCCAACTAGTTTTACTAGTTCTATATTCATGTTGTGGATTCCAAGACTGAGCAGCGCTTGTTCACCATCCGCTCTTATCTTGTGTGCCAGCTCTTTTTGTGACCTTTCAACCATCTCTTCAATTCTGCCCGGGTGAATCCGGCCATCTACGATAAGTTTTTCGATTGTCATTTTAGCAACTTCTCTTCTGAGTGGGTCGGGGCATGAAATAGTAATAACCTCCGGGGTGTCATCAATAATAAGATCCACGCCAAGTGTTATTTCGAGTGCTTTTATGTTGCGGCCTTCTCGCCCAATGATGCGGCCTTTCATTTCATCAGCAGGCAGAGAAACCACAGAAACGGTCATTTCAGAAACCTCATCAATGGAATAACGCTGAATCGCCTGCGAAATAATTTTTTTTGCTTTTTCTTCTGACTCTTCGTTCAATTTCTGTTCATATTCCGTTATTTTTATGGCTTTGTCGTGATCCATCTCTTGGTCCAGTTTGGCAAGGATCTGTTCCCGTGCTTTTGCTTTTGAAAACCCTGAAATTCTTTCTAGTAGTTCAAATTCATGTTTTTTTATGGCTTCAGTTTCTTCCAGCTTTTCTTTTATTTCTTTCAATTTTTCAGTAACTTGTTCTTCTTTTTTTTCGGTTCCTTCCAGTTTTTTGGCTAGAGAATCTTCTTTCTGTGAGATTCTCCGTTCCTGACGCCCCAATTCTGATCTGCGATCTTTGAGGTCTTTTTCGACCTCATTGCGCAATTTAAAAGCTTCGTCTTTCGCTTCAATCAGAACTTCTTTTCTTTTTGCTTCTGCCAATTTGATTGATTCGTTAATGATTTTTTTTGCTTCTTCTTCTGCACTTTTAATGCTTGCTTCTGCAACTTTTTTTCGATGGTTTGATCCAAGTTTGAATGCTACAGGGCCCAAAATGCCCAAGCACAAGGCAAACACCAAACCCTCAATTATGCTAATGTCCAAGTTTTCCACCTTTCCGTACTGCTTAAGTTTGTTACACACCTTTTACTATTTGCCTACATTTCTTTGAATACAGTTTAGAGTGAATTAACTTTATGCAAAAACCAGATTCGCAACTTAAATTAACACAACAACACAGGACCCATCAAATCTAAGCACAACCTAAAATAGACAGGTCATTTTTATTAGTGACTTTATAATCGTTAGATTACAAAAACAAAAAAATGTGTAAGGCTTTCTTGCGGTACTTTTTCTTTATGATTTCGTGGGAATACCCCACTTACGCTACTGCTACCAAATGTTAATAGTTAATAAATCAGGAGGGCTTTAATATTCATGTAGCCCGAGACATATTATATCATTATGCTGAAAATCTAGCAAGTTAAAGATTTTGCAGGTTTTAAGATTTTTTTGTAACGTCTCGTTCCCCATCTTGATACCAAAGGGATGGAGCTTCATCTTGCAGCATGTATTTCCACCGAAAAGACAGGACCACGGTTTAATGTAGTATAGCATATGGTGTGCAGTTCTGGCAATTTCATATTTGTAGCGGAAGACAAATATGTTTAGGAAAGCTTGTGGAACATAGAGTTGCATATCGATGAATTTGTTGAAATTTGGATCTTAAGATGAGATTATGGAATCATTTACTGTTGAATGTATTTGATAATTCTGTGGAATGCCGGAGTTCTTGCGTTTTTTCGCTTGACAATGTTTATCAGTTGTGGTATGATCTACCATGTAGGGAGCAGGCATGTGTATCATCCTCAAATGTTAACAATTCGTATATGAAATGATTGCGATTTTCTAAAAGATGATCAGCGGTAAGATGAAAGGCAGGTGGTGCGATTTATTGATTAGGAAATCTTTTTAGGGTTAGTGTTTTTACTAATGCAAATGTTTCTGGCAGCGGAATTTCATACGAAATTGTTTGTTATCTTGGATGGTGTGATTATGCTACGTATAATTTAATTAGTTTATGCTAAAATATTTAGGAGGCATTTAAAAATGAATTACAAAAAGGATAGTGTATTAATAGCTTTGATTGCAAGTTTGATTGTAGGTTGTTTTGGAGTAAGTGCTGCATCAAAAACAGAAAAGAAGGCTGAAATTGCAGCTGCAAAGAAGAAAACCGAAGCGGTGGCTACAGAGAAAGAGGCTGAGACAAAAACTGCAGAGAAGAAAACCGAAACGGCAGTTGCAGAAAAGAAAACTGAAACAAAAGAGGGTACAGAAGAAAAGACTGATGAAAGCTCAAAATCTTCAAAATCCAAAAAGAGATCTGGCAAAAAGGGCAAGAAGCTACATTCTCACGGGAAACACAGATTTGAGAAACATGGGTTGGGGAGAGGTGATTTAGCCGATGTCTCTGTAGCTAAGAAACCTGAAGGAGCTAAGGAGAGGGCAACCAGGGAAGCCAAGGCGTACAAAGAGGCCAAAAAGAAAGCAGACAGGTTAGTCAAAAAAGCTAAAGCAGCTGAAAAGGAATCAAAGAAGTTAGCCAAGGAGACGACCAAGCTGGGAAAAGAGTCAACCAAGCTAGAAAAAGAAGCAGCTAAGCTAGAAAAAGATGCAACTGCTCAAGCTGTCGCAGCTAAGCAGACTAAGGAAGCTGAAGCGGTTAAAATTTTGGAAGCGGCTGCAGAAAAAGCAAACAAAAAAGCCAAAGAGGCTAAAGAGAAGGCCGGTGAGGCAACCAAGGCGTACAAAGAGGCTAAAAAGAAAGCAGACAAGGCCGAGAAGAAAGCTGAAAAGGTTGGAGAGCGGGCAGAAAAGGCTGCCGAGAGAGCTGAAGAACATGCAGAAAGAGTAGCTGAGGCGAACGCAGAGGCAGAGGAAGCTCAAAAAGCAGCAATCAAAGAAAAAATGGAAGCTCTGTTGAATGTAGCCGTAGATGCGGCTGCAGGGGCTCAAGCGGAGGCTGCAAGGGAAGCAGCAGAAGCTCAGGCCAAGGCAGCCGCTGCGGCGGCTAAAGCAGCTCCAGCAGTTGTGCCAGCAGCAACAACAAAACCAGCAAAAGCTCCAGTAGCCGCAAAAGTAACACCAGAAACCACACCAGCGGCAGCTACGCCAGCTGTAACACCAGCACCAGCTGCTAAAACAGCACCGGCGGCAACACCAGCTAAAAAATAGAAAAACCAAAAGCATGTTAAAAGTTGCAGATAGCTCTGCAACTTTTTTTCTTCCCCATTCTCACATGAGACCAGTTGAATTAGCAAGGCAACACGAGAAGGGAGAGAAACGTTAGTTGAACATATTCAAAAAAAACAAGAAACACGAAGAAAATAAGGTGTGTACCCAAACGAGCCGGGGAAATCGGACGAACATTAATGTTGGAATGTCACCAGAGAGTCAATTTGGAGTTTATTCTCAGATTCGCGAGTCAATTCCTATTGTTGATGCAGCAATCAACAAAATTATCAGGTTGGTTGGGGATTTTAAAATAGAATCCGAGAACGAATTCATGGCTGAACAGGTTGATCATTTTCTCAAAAATGTTGTGGTGATTGGCAACAGCAGTGGTATTCACAGCTTTATGACATGTTACTTAGACAGCATGTTGACTTTTGGCAACGCGTTGGGCGAAATTGTTTTGGACCCAAAGGGTAGTGAGATTATAGCACTTTTTAATGTAAATATGAAAAACATAAGGTTGCGACGAAAAGACGCTTCATTAGAAACCGAATTCTGGGCAAGTCGAGGGTTCGATTACGAAAAGATAAAACACCCTGAGCTGCTTGTTTTTTCAACATTAAACCCTGCAGCTGGAGAAATTTATGGGAATTCGTTAATCAAGGGATTGCCATTTGTTAGTGAGATCCTTCTTAAAATATATAAATCAATTGGGCTTAATTTCGACCGCGTAGGGAATGTCAGATTTGCCATAAACTACAAGCCGAATCAAAACAGTATGGATGCCGACTGTGCGCAGGAAATAGCACAGAATATTGCATCACAGTGGGAACAGGCGATGAGAGATTGTTCAGACGGTGTCATCAGAGATTTTGTCTCGGTTGGAGATGTTGACATCAGGGTGATTGGGGCGGACAACAACATAATTAACACGGAAGTCCCGGTAAGACAGATGCTTGAACAGATTGTGGCAAAGATGGGGATCCCGCCGTTTTTGTTAGGCTTGAATTGGTCAACAACAGAGCGAATGAGTAAACAACAAAGTGATATCTTGATTAGTGAAATTGAAAGTTACAGAAGGACTATTACACCGTGCATCAACAAAATTGTAAAAACTTGGGCCAGACTTTCTGGCTTTGACCATGAATTTGAGGTTGTTTGGAGCAAGATTAATCTTTATGATGAAATCACCCAAGCAAAAACTCAGCTCATGATAAATCAAGCAAAGCTTATTGAAACAGCATAGTTTTTACAAACAATAACTTCGAGATTGTGCATTTGTCAATGATGAGCCAATTTCCCATATTCTAATTATCTTTGTTGCTTTGTTATGAGCAAACAAAAACGGCAAATAAGCGATGTACTACGAGTTTCGGAATGCTTAGAAAGTAAGCAACAAAGCCACTCAACTCGGAAAATCAAAGAAGAAACATAAAAATTTCACAAAAGACTTGCATTTTTGATTTGTTTATGCGCAATAAAAAGTTAGACCGAGTGTTCCTGGGGCTTCCGTCATCAAGATTGCCGCAGGCACGGTTGCGGAGGGGGGCGGCACGGTGGGTGGTTTGGTGGCGATAAACAAGAGCGAAATCTTGGGTTGTGTTTCGACGGTAGACATCACGGGCAGTGTTGGCGCAAACGGCGGCGGGTTCACCGGTGGGCTTGTCGGTGTAAATGAAGGCGACATAGCAGCCTGTTACTTTCGAGGATCGATCGCCCTTCTCGGCACTAATGGCAGCGGTGTCGGTGTCGGCGGTCTTGTTGGTTTTATGAAAAACGGAACGATTATCGGCTGCTATAGCGCAGGCACTTTTGGAGCGGCAGAGTCGAGCTACACCAACGACAGCGGAAAAGGTGGCTGTTTAGGCCGGTTTGCCACGGGCTGCACTGTGGTTACTATTTTATTCGACGTAGGCTTGGCTCCTGGTTTGGCAACTATCGATCGAGCCGGTGGTGCAAACAACCACAGCTCCGCTGGTGCCACTCCCACGGCCGATATGTTGCAGCAAGGTGTTGTCAATGCGTTGAACGTTGCATTAAACGGCGCGAGTGTGCCAGAGGCATATCGCTTCTCGATGGATTTCGAAGATCCGGATTCTATGAATGCCGGCTATCCGATTTTAGATTGGCAAGCTTCTGGAGGAGACGAGGGAGACGAGGAAGACGAGGGCGAGGGAGACAGTGAAGAAGAAGAACAGAACCAAGGAGGCGCCAGCCAAGTCACTGTTCCGTCTGTCACTTGCACAGTTGGTGCCGATCCGGGCGGAAGCATAACAGCCAGTTATAATAGTGGTTCGCAGCAAACTGTGGTGCACATTCCTGTTGAGGACGCTTCTGGCGCAAGACTGCAAATTACCGTAACGCCTGACCCAGGTTACTTATTGAAAGACGTTTTGGTTGGTGGTGTGAAACTCAATGGCGTGCCGGCTCGCCAGCCTAGTGGCGTGTAACGTTTACGTATCCTCTCTCGGGTGCCGGAATCATTGACGGTACACATATTCAAGCAGTCTTTGCGCGCAACTTAGGAAATCAAACTTAAGAGGCTTAGAATTTTTTGGCTTAGCTCATTGTGACGAACAAGTAGAAATTTGAAAAGTGGATCAGTTCGAAAGGACTGGTCCATTCGTTTTGCTTTCAAATTCGCACGGCAAGCGTTTGCGTTAGTTGCTATTATTATTATTCTTCCAAAAAATCTTTTATGTCTAAAATCCCCATATCTATTTTGTGTTTAAAATCAATATAATCCCCTCTTTTGCCCACGTTTGTGAAACAATACCGCAGGAATGCTGCATACATTCCGTTCTTCGCGCTCTGGCGCTTGGCGCCGCTCCTCTTGCGCCTGTTGCGAGAGTTCTGGCTGCTTGGATTCGCCGGCCATTAGCGGTAGCGCAGCAATTGCGGCTGCCTTTCTGTGAAGTATGTTTTTTTCTTCTTGTGGATCGTTATCGTCGCACTCAATCCAACGACCACCACTACCATTGGTATTAGGCACCCATTTCCGGCCAGCAAACACTGTCGCCGTCTGCAGTGACATACTAGCCAACATAGCAACACAAAGAAGCAACGCTAAATTTTTCTTGGTTTTCATAAACATCCCTCTTCCTTTTGATTTTAAATTTCGGAGTCAAACTGTTTAACCCTTATGTCTTTCAGTTTACCATAATTCACAACGGCTTGTCAATAGTTTTTTGCAGAGAGAAATAATTTCGGCTAATAGGCCAAATTAATTTGAAATATTGGTTAATTTTAGAGTGTTTAATGCAAAAAGCATCTCCGAAATCGGTGATCCCTTCTTTATGAGTACCTATTAGTGGAGCAAAACATGTTTGCCTGACCTGATTGCCGCCGATTTAAGATAGTTTCAACGAAATATCTGATTTCATCCATTGCATGATCATTTTGTTTTTTGGGCTCATCATTTTTTTCACTTTTGCTCCATTCATAAAGCGAAAACTCCCGGATGCTATCTTGACACTTGTCCGAAAAGAGAAGCTTCCCGGAGCGCAGGGCATTCGAAACGTGATTTATTCCCAGCAACACTTCATTTTTTGCTTTGATCACTTTGAACCTGTTGATGCGTTTTATGCATTCAATAAAACTCGAAGCAGAGGGATCAACGATAATCGCCTTGATATTTTTTTCTCCGGCCAACCGTTCAAGCGCCTCATAATGTTCAAGATCGGTCCTTGAAATCCCCTCAATTTTGGAATCGTAGTAATATTCTTTAATGCGATACCACTTATCTTCACATTTGCCCCACAGACCGAAAGATGACGGGTTTATGATGCCATAGTCGCAGGAGATATAAAACTTTTCAAATACTTGCGGTAAAGAACTAACAACGTGTATTGTGGGGTCGAAGCAAGGGTAAACTAATCCATCAGAAGCTATCCAGAGACCTTGGATATATCGTTTGTAAAAAACACCAGAATAAAGCGAGTGATAACGCTGCTGGATTTCTTTTGAAAGTGTCGGATTATCTTGCATGCTAAATTTAAGATAAAGCGCATTTTTATGGTCTTTTTTTTGTATCCACTCGGTGAAAAACCAGTGCCTTGGACCCTGAGGATTGCAGTTAAACCAAAACTTCGAGCCAGAAACCGAACATCTGGCGATAGCCTGCTCCACAAACGATCGTGGCAGCAAAGCAACCTCATCAAACAGGACTCCCGCCAATGTGATCCCCTGAATAAAACTGGCGGCGGCTTCGTCCTTGCCACCAAAAAGATAAAACCGGTTGCGTGAACCTTTGCTGCGTAGGTCAAAATAATTTTTGGATTCTTTGAAGTTAATTTTAAAGCCCCAGGATTTTAAATTTGGCAGCAAGGGGTGAATAACGTTGCGGTTAACTGCTTGGATGGTCTTACCACACAGGCCGAACGAGCAGTTTTTAAAATATCTTTGAGCCCACAGGATAAAAGATATAGCCATGCAGAAGGTTTTGCCGCTCCTGATGGCTCCGTCGCAGATGATTGCATTTTTACTGTTATGTGGTGAACTTTCACTCCACCAATTGAGGATTAACAGCTGCTTATTCGAAAACACAAGCTTATTCTTCATGGTTTTCACCCGAAGTTATGCTTTTTTCAATCGCAGTATAAAGAGCGTTTTCAGTTTCGTCAACATCATTAATTAGTTCACAAAGCTTATCCAATGCTTTCAAACGGTCAACAAATTTTATTTCAATGCTGTTATCTTTGCCCTTTTTGATTCCGGCAATATCCAAAAAGTCCAGTTTTTTGATTTGTTTATTTCTTTCTTCTTCACTGTCAAATAACAGCCTGATTGCGTTTCTTTTGGTCCCAAAAACACATTTTTTTAACATTTTTATAATTTGGTTTCGAATTTTTTTCTGGTCCATGTCAGTGCCCCCTTTTCCTGAGGGTTTCCAAGAAATCCAAGAGTTGCAGGACTAAGCGCAACTTAACCAAAGGGATCAGCTCTTTCAAACTGATTCCTCTTGATGCAGCAAACTCGCTTTTCAAGAAGCAAACCAGGGAGGGGATCGCGATTTTCCTTTCCTGGACCTTCCCTTTAAGTGCTTTTTTCCAGAGTCTAAGGTGTTTTGCTCTCAGATTTGCATTAGTGTTTAAACTTGAGCAAGTAAGAAAGAGCTTTGCTTGCCCAAATTTTTAAATGGTCCTCGAAAACAAGCCACAGAACAACACCACTGGCAGACAGAACATAAGAGGTGCCGAGCAGTTTATTGCTTTGCGGGAGTTTCTTTTGGCGATTTGAGTCGGTTTTCAAAAAGATCGTCTTTTCTTCATTCTGAGGAAGGGAAGGCTTTTCTGTGACCTTTTTAGCAGTTTTGCGTTTTTTGTGAGCGGTGTGTTTCTTTGTCTTTTTTGGGGTTTTGACTTTTTTCTCTTTGCTGGGTTTGGTTTCTTCAGGTTCGACATTTACAGTAATCTCATCGAATGCTGGCTCGGGATCAACTGTTATAATGTCGGAGCGGGTTGCTTTGCTTACTTCTTGAAATTTTTTACCTTCCCTTGTTTCCTCTTCCTTTTCTTCCTCCTCATCCTCATCCCTTTTCTCTTTTAGAACCCTTGCTTTGGCAGGTTTGTGATCCTTGATTTTTTTTGGTTTTTTCTCTTTGATTTTGATCGATTTACTGTTTACAGGGCTTCCGGGATCTCCGTAATAATCAAAATCAATCTTATCACCAATCAAGTCAATTCCTGCCAGTAGTATAGAAGATCTTTGCTTATTTTCACTCAATTTCTGCTTTTGTCCATCGTTAAAGTAGTAATAATCGAAATTGGAAAATACTACTTTTATACTGGTGACATTTTCTGGGATGGGAAACGAGAGTTCTTCTAAGTAGTAATTGTTGTCATCGCCACGGAACAGATTTACCTTGTCCGCCGATTCTATTGTGCAGTCCGAGACGATTTTGAATTCGAAGTTGTCATCGGATGTATAGACGTTAACACCATAAAACACCAAGTCTTTCCCAAAATTTTCGATGTTAAATTCAGAATCTGATTTTTTGAATTGATAGTGAGAAACGGGGTCAAAATAGCATTCACGCCATTCTTTATTGAGGTGATTCAAATAAAGTTTGTCATCCCTTTTGCAGTAATAAACCTTGAATGGATCGCGGCACTGATCTGTTTCGCTGCCGAGGATATATTTATTCTCTTCCTGATTTTGGTTATCGGTTTTGCTGGTGGCGAACGTTCCAGAGCTGTGAAAGATTTTCACTTTCAGCGTTCGGACCCCGTGAGCACGATAAACGACTGTTCCATTGTCGAGAGATAATGTCTCCCTAGTCAGGATTTTCTTGCCATTCAAAACATCCGGATTCAGCCTCGTATGAGTGTACGGAACCAGATTTACATATTGAACCCAGTCTGCGTCACCGCCTTCAAAATTTTCAAAATTATCAGAAACAACTTCGGCAGAGACGATAAGACTGGATGACAGAATTAACAAAAAAGCGAAGTTTAAAGCAGCAAAGAATTTTTTCATAATCAAGCAAACCTCATAGATTTTAGAATGGTTTTAGAAAGAATTATTAGCTTAGATTTTAGATTTTGGCGCAAAGCAATCCCAATCTTAGCATAACTTAAGAATGGCTGTCAAACAAAAAAACATCTGATCACACACAATCATATTTTACGGGAGCTGCCTGAAAAATTAATAAGTATTTTGCGTGTATTTGGAGTATTATAACAAGACAACCGTTCTTATCGATAAATACATTGACATGTCTCATGAGTTGTAGTAAACTCTCTAAATACGGAGAGCCGAATAGTTTGGCTTTGAAATTTTGAAATTGGGAGAGGTATTTTTCATGAACAGAAAGAAAAGTTTGCAGAAAGTTTTATGTGTTGCTCTCGCAGTAGTGAGTGTTTTTTCAACGATTACACCTATCTCTTATTCTGGCAGTTTGATTTCCTTTCCCCAGCCGAACGGTTTTTGGAGAGTTGATATAATTGGCGAAGTGTGTGTTGGTGAATTAAAAAACTTTTTGGAAGAAAAAAACAAAGGAAAAACCGGAACCAAAAGTTTGTGGGAAGAAAACATGCTGATAGGTTTTAGCGTGAAGACCGAAGCTCATATGCTTTCTCCTTGCCCAAACACTCTTATGGCCATTGTTCCCAAAAACGCGACAATTGGGCAGGTATATACTGAAATACCCTGGCTTAAGCAGTGGCTCTTGTGTAATAGACTGACACTGAGATCATTTACGTATATTGACGGAGAGACAAGTAAAACAGTTGCAGCAGAAGAAGCAAATAATGTTCAACTTGGTGCTAGTCAGGATTTTGCAGCAAATGACAAAACTAGTGTGATTCAGCTTAATGTTGTAAATGCAAAGAGGATGCGCGCTAGAATCCATGAGAAAGAGAAGGCAGCAAGACTCTCTAAGCTAAGAGACATCGCTAAACAGCCAGAATTCAAAATATTTTTTCCACCGGCGATGCCGTTACCAGAACGGCTAGCGCGAACATTAAGAATAAAAAACACAAATAACCTGCGAGAACGAAAAGTATTTTTCCCCAAAAAGTACGAAGTGCTGAACGGCATTCATGGTGTAGATTTAGACGTTTTTCTGCACTTGCTGCTATTTGCAAAAGATGTCTCTAGTGTATGTGCAATTTTGGGAGGTAGCGAGGAAACATGGCGGATATTCAAAAGTCGTCAAACGGAGGCGGTTCTACGCGAATTGGTAAGCAGTAAAAGTTTCCATTGGGAGCGTCTGAAAAGAACGTGTAACACAGGGTTCTCGGTGTTGCAGCAAATCATTGCTAATAGACGGTCTGCTTTGTGCTGCTCTACGCCAAACTTTTCGCCTTACTTTTGGTTTCTCGATGCAGTGAGTCACGCGCTCGTATTACTTCAAAATATAGGCGAAAATCTGAATTGTATGCCTTGGCCAACCGATGAGGAACAGCTAGAAAATGTGGCTATGATTGGCGAAAAGTGTATACCAGTCACCTGGGCAAAACGGTTGTTGCTTAACTGCACACAGAATCTCGGTGTGCAACTAGTGGGCGCTGCCGTTACTCAAAAACTAGAAACGGATGCTAAAACGGTTGCAGAACAAAGCAATGAGCCCCCTTTTGCTACTTGTCTTTGCGTCAACCATTTCCCGCATGATGATGATCATACAATCGAACAAATTATAACTTTGTTGTTCTATTACTTGTATACAATCATGCGTATAATTTGGCAGGCTTAATTATTATGGATGGATTTGTAGCAATTTTAATTTTTAAAGGGTCAAGGCTAGAACAGCGGATTTTTTCTAATAATCTTGAGTAACAAACAATACATACCTTGACCTCTGTGATTAAGTCTTATTTTGGGATTTTTTGGGTGACAGATTCTTAATAAACGCAATTTGACGGCATATTATGGGGGTTGAAAAATTTTTCGAAAGTAGCTGATTTTTTGTGCGTTGGGGTATTGACAAAGTAAGAATAAGGTGCTAAAATAACGAAGTCGCCCTTGTGAGAAGGGCGTGTACATTGAAAATTGAACAGCTAAGAAGTGCGAAAGGCTTTAGGAAATTAACCTGAGAGATAAAAGTAATTCACGGGTAAAAAAACAACAAGCTAGCGAAGGCTTGAGATAAATTGAGAGTTTGATCCTGGCTCAGGACGAACGCTGGCGGCGCGCTTAACACATGCAAGTCGAACGGTCGAGACCATGAGAAAGAGCACATCAACCGGATGTGTTGTTTCTTGTGGTCAAGATAGTGGCGGACGGGTGAGTAACACGTGAGCAACCTACCTAACGGAGGGGGATAGCGTCTGGAAACGGACGATAATACCGCATGATGTACAGAGATCGCATGGTTTTTGTATGAAAGGAGTAATCCGCCGATAGATGGGCTCGCGGCCAATTAGGTAGTTGGAGGGGTAATGGCCCACCAAGCCGACGATTGGTAGCCGGACTGAGAGGTTGAACGGCCACATTGGGACTGAGATACGGCCCAGACTCCTACGGGAGGCAGCAGTGGGGGATATTGCACAATGGAGGAAACTCTGATGCAGCGACGCCGCGTGAGGGAAGACGGTCTTCGGATTGTAAACCTCTGTCTTAGGGGAAGAGTAGAAGACGGTACCCTAGGAGGAAGCCACGGCTAACTACGTGCCAGCAGCCGCGGTAATACGTAGGTGGCGAGCGTTGTCCGGAATTACTGGGTGTAAAGGGAGTGTAGGCGGGCATGCAAGTTGATTGTAAAAGTGCACGGCTCAACCGTGTGATGCGATCAAAACTGTGTGTCTTGAGTGAAGGAGAGGCAGTTAGAATTCCTAGTGGAGCGGTGGAATGCGTAGATATTAGGAGGAATACCAGTGGCGAAGGCGGACTGCTGGACTTTTACTGACGCTGAGGCTCGAAAGCGTGGGGAGCAAACAGGATTAGATACCCTGGTAGTCCACGCTGTAAACGATGATTACTAGGTGTGGGTGTGATGAGCATCTGTGCCGGAGTTAACACAATAAGTAATCCACCTGGGGAGTACGGCCGCAAGGCTGAAACTCAAAGGAATTGACGGGGGCCCGCACAAGCAGTGGAGTATGTGGTTTAATTCGACGCAACACGAAGAACCTTACCAGGTCTTGACATCTGAGGAACCGGGTAGAGATATCTGGGTGCCCTTCGGGGAGCCGAAAGACAGGTGGTGCATGGTCGTCGTCAGCTCGTGTCGTGAGATGTTGGGTTAAGTCCCGCAACGAGCGCAACCCTTGCCGTTAGTTACTACGTAAGAGGACTCTGACGGGACCGCCGTTGACAAAACGGAGGAAGGTGGGGATGAGGTCAGATCATCATGCCCTTTATGACCTGGGCAACACACGTACTACAATGGCCACAACAGAGGGAAGCAAACCTGCGAAGGGGAGCAAAACGAAAAAAGTGGTCACAGTTCGGATTGTAGGCTGCAACTCGCCTACATGAAGTCGGAATTGCTAGTAATCGCGAATCAGAAGGTCGCGGTGAATACGTTCCCGGGCCTTGTACACACCGCCCGTCACACCATGAGAGTCGGTAACACCTGAAGTCAGTATCATAACCGCAAGGGGTGAGCTGCCGAAGGTGGGATTGATAATTGGGGTGAAGTCGTAACAAGGTAGCCGTATCGGAAGGTGCGGCTGGATCACCTCCTTTCTAAGGAGTAATAAGCACTTAGGCTGTTCAATTTTGAGGGTATATGAGGGTGTTAGTTGTTTAAGTAACACTCGCGGTTTTGGTGTGGTAAAAGCGGGAAGTGGGCTCATAGCTCAGGCGGTTAGAGCGCACGCCTGATAAGCGTGAGGTCGGTGGTTCGAGTCCACTTGGGCCCACCAAAGATAGTAGACAGAGATTGACTTAAAATTAGCTTGAAATTAAGAAAATGCCGGAAGGTTGCGAGTGGGTTTTAAACCAAGATTCGCTCAAACGTTCCGGCAATTGTTGTTAGGGGCGTGTGTCGGAGACAGTCCGAATGTTGCATTTTGTTTTGGGTATATGCTATAATCTTACAGCAGTGTTCAAAGAGAACATTGATTGGGGATTGTTTGGTTTTTTTGTGCGTGAAAGTTTCAAAACATCAAAGCAAAACATAATTTTAAAAAGGGGAGTTATAAGGATGAGTAGCACAGAATCCAAGGGGAAACAGTTCGGGTTGTTTTCCACAATAGCTATGATAGCTGGCATAGTTATCGGTTCCGGCATTTTCTTTAAGACAGCCGATGTTTTAAACAAAACGGGTGGCAGTGTCATGCTCGGTGTTTTGGCGTTTTGCGTAGCAGGGATAAGCATTGTGTTTGGCAGCTTGACAGTTGCAGAACTTGCAACAAGGTCAGATGGATCTGGGGGTATTATTGCCTATGCAGACACGTTTGTTGGCAAACGGTTTTCGAGTGCTGTTGGTTGGCTGAACGTTTTTATTTATGTTCCTGCGGTTATCAGCATTGAAAGTTATGTTTGTGGAATGTTTTGCTGTCAACTGTTTGGCATCAAAGATTCGCTTACAAACAATTTTATAGTTGGAAGTGTTTGCTTTTTGTTCTTTTTCGCGATGAATCTTGTGCCTCGCTTTGGCGGCGTTTTTCAGAATGTTTCGGCAGTGCTGAAGTTCTTGCCGCTGGTCGCATTTATTATCGTTGGCATTTGGAAGGGAGATTCTTCTGCAATTCATTTTAGTGAGCTTTCCACCGCTTGCAGTTCTCTTGGATGGCTTGCAGCAGTAAGCCCAATTGCCTTTGCTTTCGAGGGTTGGCTGGTCGCCACTTCGATTTCCAGTGAAATCAAAAATCCAAAGAAAAACATTCCGTTAGCTTTTACAATTGCTCCTTTAGTGATACTTCTGACGTATGTTCTTTATTTTGTTGGAATGAGCTTCTATTTGGGGCCGCAAGAAATTTTGACCCACGGTAATGGGCATGTTCAGATTGCTGCTGGGAAGTTTCTTGGCAAATATGGAGGCAACATCATAATGACCTTCATTATTGTGTCAGTTATGGGTGCATTAAATGGAAATATTATGGGTGCGTTGCGCTTTGTGACACCGCTTGCAGAAAAGCGTATGTTTCCCGGATCTGGTGCTTTTTTGAAAGACCGCGGGAAATTATGTGCATCAAAAGCTACTTTTGTTTTGGTTTTTGTTTTGAGTTTTGTTTTTGCTGTTGTTTCCTACTTACTTAAGTCAACCAAGACAATTGATTCTAGTTTTGATTTTACGGAATTTGCAATTGCGTGTTGTTACTTCCTTTACATCTTTCTTTATGCGCAGGTGATAAGGCTCAAGAGAGAGGGCAAAATAAAGAGCGCTTTCCGGGGTTATGTGTGCCCCGTCATGGCAATCATAGGGGCAATGGTAATGGTTTCGGGTGGTGTCATGAGAGGGCTAGAGTTTAGGCTTCCTTTTGGCTGCTTTATGGCTTTTGCTTTGGTTATTATTGTTACCGGCGCTATTTATGGCGGCAAAGCATTGGACAAAGAGGGAGTGACCCAGAATGGCAGCAAGTAACCCAGCAGAAGCTACGCAGACAACGCAGACGAATTCATCACAGAGTCAACCAGCGGCGCCGTCTCTTCAAACTATGCTTTTTGGCGGCCCCAATGGTATTATGCTCATTGCACTTTTGTTTGGTCTTGTGTTTGTTTGGTTCTTCGGTGGGAAGAAGCAGAAAAAGCGCGAGCAAGAAGAAATTGCAATTCGCAAAAATGTTGAAATTGGCGATGAACTTACTACCACTGGTGGAATAGTGGGGATTGTTGTGGCAGTCAAAGATGACGTGTTTACACTTGAAACTGGCAGCGATCGCAGCAAATTGCGAATTGAAAAATGGGCAATCAAATCAAACGTCACTGCTGCGGCAAGAAGAGCAAATCAAAAAGAAATCGAAAAGAACGAACGGAAAGGAAGGCTTGCGAAATGACGCATATTAAGACTTTAATAAATAGCACAATTAATAATTGCGATAAGACTGGCTGTGGAGAGTGTCACCTTTCTTGCCAGACTGCCAGCAAGACTTCCAACGCAGTTCCAAACCAAAAATGCGAAAATGCAGAAGCGCAAAGTGGCAGATAGGGCGTTGCGCAAATAACAGTAACGACTGCTCCGATTTTGTGGGGTGGTCATTGTTTATCCGATGGCGTTTGCATACTTAATTCTTTTTTGCTATAATCTTATGGTGGAAAGGGAGTGAATTATCGTGGAAATACTTGAGATTACTGATGTTAATTATGAGCAGGAAGTTGCAACCTTCAACGGTCTTGTACTGCTGGATTTTTGGGCTCCCTGGTGTGGCCCTTGCAGGGCACTGACACCTATTGTGGAAGAGCTTGCGGCTGAAATAGACGAAACAAAAGAAAAAATCAAAGTTGGCAAAGTGGATGTTGACAAAAATCCGGGGTTGGCTTCACAGTTTAAGGTGATGAACATCCCGTTTGTGGCGGTTTTGAAAAATGGAGGGCTTGTCAACAGTTCGGTTGGCCTTAAAAGCAAGAAAATGTTACTTGACATGTTGAATGTTTGAAACAGAGGAACTGGCCGATGGTTTCAAGATATATGTATCTGAAAATCATCGGTTCGGAACGGATGCGTTTCTTCTTGCCAATTTTTCAGCTCCAAGAAACAATGAAGTTGTGCTGGATCTTTGCTCCGGTTGCGGGATTGTCGGGTTTTTACTTTTTTTAACAAAAAAACCTAAATTAATTCACACGGTCGAAATTCAAAAAGAGGCTGTGGATTTGATGAGTCTTACAGTTGCAGAGAACGAGTTGGCAAATTTTGATGTGCAGCTGGGCGACCTCAGAAATTTGAACGGTAACGCGTTCAAGGGAGGAAATGTGAATTTAATTGTCTGCAATCCACCATATAAGGCTGGGTTCACGGGGCTTTTGAGCAAAAAAGAAGATGCTGCAATCGCAAGGCATGAAGTGATGTGCACCATTGGTGACGTTTGCAAGGTGGCAAATAAGCTGTTGGGAGTTGGTGGCAGATTGTGCCTCTGCCAAAGATCAGAGCGTTTGGTAGATACCCTTGTGGCGATGAGGGCAAACAAGATCGAACCCAAAAGAATCCGGTTTGTGAGTTCCAAAATTGAAAAATCTCCTTGGCTTTTTTTGATTGAGGGTCGGCGGCTTGGAAGGCCATTTCTAAAGATTGAGCCACCGTTATTTTTGGAAGATGATTCTGGAGCGACACCAGAATTGCTCAAGATTTATGGCTTTGCATAGCGGTGTGATGGGTGGCTTGAAAAGATCAAAAACATTCAAAAAAGTGTATTTTTTGAATCGTACTATGCAACTTTTTTGGCAAGTCCTATTATTCGTACTTTTTGGGGTTTTGGTCTAAGACGAATTTTCAGTTTCGACAACGCTCACTTTGTATTGTGGGTCAAAAGTCAAAATAAAACACATTGGACTTTATCCCTCTTTTTTTGTTTCTTTTGGAACTTTTTTCAATTGGCCGTGGAAGTTGTCGGGTTAATGGTTGCAAAATGTTCGAGAAAATGATATAATGCATGTGACGAAACAAGATTGACAGATACAGAGGAAGAGTGGTTTAAAGGAATGAATGATGCTCCTAAAAAATATGACGAAAGTCAGATTCAGGTTCTTGAAGGACTCGAAGCGGTAAGAAAACGACCGGGGATGTATATTGGGTCAACTAGTTCCAAGGGTTTGCATCATTTGGTTTATGAAATTGTTGACAATGCAATTGACGAGGCGTTGGCAGGTTTTTGCAAAAACATAGATGTAAAGATTCTGGAAAATAACGTTATCTGTGTAACTGATGATGGCCGTGGTATCCCTGTTGGAAAGCACCCAAAACTCGGAATTCCGGCAGTTACGGTGGTTTTTACGGTTTTGCATGCTGGTGGAAAGTTTGGTGGTGGAAGTTACAAGGTCGCCGGAGGGCTGCATGGAGTTGGCTCTTCGGTGGTGAACGCGCTTTCAGAGTGGCTCAATGTCGAGGTTTGTGATGGAAAGAACATCTTTGAGCAAGGTTTTGAACGTGGTAAAGATGTGAGTGAACTCAAGATTATTGGCAGCGGAGATAAAACCTACACAAAAGTAACCTTTAAGCCGGATGGAGAAATTTTTGAAGAAGTTGAATTTGATGCGGATGTTTTGCTAAAAAGGCTTAGGGAGCAGGCATTTTTGAACGCTGGTCTGAACATTACTTTTTCGGATGAACGTTATGAAGAGCAAGAAAATAGCGAAACGTTATGTTATGAGGGTGGCCTTGCGAGTTTTGTGGAATATATCCATGAGAAGAAGGGTGCCGATTGTGTTAACGAAGATGTGATCTATTTTAAAAGCACCAAAAATGAGCAATCCGTTGAGGTGGCGTTGCAATATAACACAAGTTACAACGAATTGATCCTTTCGTTTGCAAACAACATTCACACCGCAGAGGGTGGCGTGCATGAGGTTGGATTTAAGACTGCGTTAACACGAGTTTTCAACGATTATGCGAGAAAGTTTGGAGTGCTTAAAGAAAGTGACAAACCATTTGTCGGCGAGGATGTGCGTGAAGGTTTGACCGCAATCATCAGCGTGAAGTTGATGGATG
The DNA here is from genome assembly GCA_026001145.1 of Clostridia bacterium. Lineage (GTDB taxonomy): Bacteria > Bacillota > Clostridia > Oscillospirales > Ruminococcaceae > BNZN01. Next base: position 24,237 of record BNZN01000002.1, read on the forward strand.
CGCAGTTCGAAGGACAAACAAAAACAAAACTAGGCAATACAGAGCTTCGAAAAGTCGTTGATTTTTTGGTTTACGAAAAAGTATCTGAGTTTTTTGAGGAAAATCCTGCACAAACCAGAGAAATTCTTGAAAAGGCAATGAATGCAAGCAAGGCCAGGGAAGCTGCCAAAAAAGCAAGGGAACTCACAAGGCGCAAGAGTATATTGGAATCTTCTTCTTTGCCTGGCAAGCTGGCCGATTGTTCAGATCGCAACAATGAATATACCGAAATATACATTGTGGAAGGTGATTCCGCCGGTGGTTCTGCAAAAGGCGGCAGAGACCGAACGTTTCAAGCAATCCTTCCGCTTTGGGGCAAAATGTTGAATGTTGAAAAGGCAAGGTTAGATAAGGTTTATGGCAACGAAAAACTGTTGCCTGTTATAAAAGCTTTAGGGTGCGGAGTGGGGTTTGATCTGGATATTTCAAAAATTCGCTATGGTAAGGTGATTATTATGGCGGATGCGGACGTTGACGGTTCGCACATCAGAACCCTTTTACTTACCTTCTTTTTCCGGTACATGAAGCCTGTCATCGAAGATGGTCGGGTATACATTGCGCAACCGCCGTTGTTTAAGCTTAGCCGTGGCAAAAATGTAAGATATGCCTTTTCTGACAGGCAACGGGACGAATGTATCAAAGAACTGGCTGGGGATTCCGAAGTAAAAATAGATATTCAGAGGTATAAAGGCCTCGGTGAAATGGACGCCATTCAACTTTGGGAGACAACAATGGATCCGAAAACGCGGACTATGCTCAAAGTTCACATGGAAGACGCAGAGAAAGCGGATGAAGTTTTTACTATTTTGATGGGTGATAAGGTTGAACCCAGAAGGTTATTCATTGAACGTAATGCGCAATATGTCCAAAACCTTGATGTGTAAGGCTCCCAGTCTGAATTTGTTTTGAGTTTGCGTGGAAAGGGCGATGTTGCATCACAAACAGGAAGTGTCAAAGATGAAAATTTTAGCAATTAACACTGGCGGTTCTTCCTTTAAGTACCAGCTTTTTGACATGGAAGCAGAACGAGTTCTTGCAAAAGGTAACTGCGAGAACATTGGCGACGAAAAATGTTTTATTGCGCATACTCTTAAAGACATAAAAACCGGTTGCGGAAAAGAGACGATAAAAAGACATGGGCTTAAAACCTACACAGATGCACTAAAAATGTTGGTCTTGTTGCTAACAGATAAAAAATATGGCATAATAAACGACATAGATGAAATTGCTGCGATAGGGCATCGTGTGGTTCAAGGTGCTGACCTTTATTCTAAGCCAGTTTTAATAAATGAAGAGGTTGCATGTAATATCAAGAAACTTGCGGATTTGGCACCGGTTCATAATTTGGCAAGCGCTTCTGTGATTAGTTGTTGCCTAGAAATATTCAGGAGGATTCCGGAGGTTGCGGTTTTCGACACGGCTTTTCACTCAACAATTCCAGATTATGCATATATGTTTGGGTTGCCATATAGATATTACGAAAAGTATAAAATCAGAAAATATGGTTTTCATGGGATTTCGCATCAATATGTGAGCCAAAAATATAGCGATCTTGTGGGTAAGAGCCTTAAAGAACTTAAGATTATCAGTTGCCATCTTGGTAACGGGTGTTCAGTTACCGCAATTGATGGTGGCAGGTCGGTTGAGACCAGCATGGGATTCACACCGCTTGATGGTCTTTTGATGGGGACACGAAGCGGTTCACTTGATCCTTCTGTGGTAACTTATGTAATGAAAAAAGAAGGTCTTTCGAGTGAACAGATGGATGAAATTCTCAACAAAGAGTCCGGTTATTTAGGGCTCAGTGGGTTGGCGAGTGATTCCCGGGTGATTGTTGATGCGGCAATCAATGGCAATGAATTGGCAAACCTTGTTATTAAGATGCAAAGCCACCGAATTAAGAAATATATAGGGGGGTATGCCGCTGTTATGAATGGACTGGATGCGCTTCTCTTTACCGGTGGGATTGGAGAAAATTCGTATTTCACAAGAAAACTTGTGTGTGCTGATATGGACTTTTTTTCGCTGCAACTGGATAAAAAGCTGAACGCCGAAACAAACGAGGGGTGCCGACGCATATCGGAAAAAGACTCAAAAGACATTTGGATTATTCCGACAAATGAGGAGTGGATGATTGCAAAAGAAGCTAAAAACCTTTTGTCTAGAATAAGTTAAAAAATTTTTGAAGTAGTTTTTGTAACGTGTGGGTGGTGACAGAAAGGCAAAAGCGCTTGTTTTCAATTTTTATTAAGTTCCACCGGCACAGTGTTGCAAACGGAAAGAAAAAGTTGTATAATGTAACGGAACAGTTTAAAGTAAAGGTCAGTAAGCAGAAAGAGAGGTGTATTTTTTATGTCAAATAAACTTTTCCAAGGTGTGATTTATCAGCTGAAAGACGTTATGGATAGAACAGTCGGTGTTGTTGATTCCGACGGAATAATAATTGCGTGCAGTGACATAGATAGGTTAGGCGAGCCAAATAATCATGTTACGAGTGAGCTTTTGGAATCGTGTGAGACTGTATCTGTGGATAACTATACCTACAAGCCATTTTCACTTAAAAAATCCAAATGTGAGTATGTTGCATTTGCAAAGGGTGGCGACGAAACGGCATCACGTTACTGCAGTCTGATTTCAATTGCTCTTGAGAACATAAAGTTTTACTATGACGAAAAATACGACAAGGTAAGTTTTTTAAAAAACGTGGTGTTAGATAATATTCTTCCCGGTGATGTGTATGTTAAGTCTCGGGAGTTGCATTTCAACACCGATGTCCAAAGAGCGGTGTTTTTGGTCAAGATATTAACCACTCCTGAAATTTCGGTTTATGACGTTTTGACCGGGCTTTTTCCAGATAGGCAGAAGGATTTTATTTTTAATATCAGCGAAAATGAGATTGTTATTGTAAAAGAAGTCAAACCTGGTTTGGAAGCCAAAGATCTTGAAAAGTTGGCAAGATCAATTGTGGATACTTTGAGTGGCGAATTTTATACCAAAGTTGTTGTTGGGATAGGCAAAATTGTTAATGGAATCAAGGAAGTTGCCAGATCTTTCAGAGAGGCGCAGTCGGCAATCGACATTGGCAAGGTGTTTGACACAGAAAAGCCAATTGTTAATTACGATAACCTGGGAATTGCTCGTTTGATTTATCAACTGCCACCAACCCTTTGTGAGATGTATCTTAAAGAGGTCTTCAAAAGAGGCTCGATCGAAGGCTTAGAATATGAAACACTTTTCACAATTCAGAAATTCTTCGAAAACAACTTGAATGTGTCCGAAACAGCTAGAAATCTTTTTGTGCACAGAAACACACTTGTTTATCGTTTGGAAAAAATCAAAAAGATAACAGGCCTTGACCTCAGAGAATTTGAACATGCAATTGTTTTCAAGGTGGCACTAATGGTGAAAAAATATCTTGTTGCAAACAAGAGCAAATTTTAACGGACTTTTTGTTCGCGGTCAGGTGGGCAGTAGGGCAGAGTGTAAGAGATAAAGTAAATATGCGGAGGCGGGAAATGATACTATTTTCCAATGTATCTAAGGCATACCCCAACGGGACGAAAGCAGTCGATCAGATTAGTTTTTCTATTAATCCGGGGGAATTTGTTTTTATTGTGGGGCATTCTGGAGCCGGGAAAAGCACCATCATGAAGTTGATTATGCACGAAGAAAAGGCTACAGCAGGCAGGGTTGAGGTTAATGGTTATGATCTTGGCAAGATGAAGCGGAGACAAATTTCAAAATACCGAAGGTCATTGGGTGTGGTGTTCCAGGATTTCAGATTAATTAATAAGATGACTGTTTATGAAAATGTTGCGTTTGCGCTCAGGGTTACAGGGGTTGCAGGCAAAGATATCAGGCGGCGTGTTCTTTACATTTTGGATTTGGTCAGCCTTTTGCCGAAAGCGCAAAGTTACCCTGATCAGATTTCGGGAGGTGAACAGCAGCGCGTGGCTCTGGCAAGAGCGCTTGTCAACAACCCGTCGATTATTATTGCAGATGAGCCGACGGGGAATATAGATCCCGAGCTTTCCACTGGTGTGATGGGCCTTCTGGATGAGATTAATAAGTGCGGACCAACTATCGTTGTTGTTTCGCATGAGCATTCCCTTGTCAAAAAGCTTGATAAGAGGGTTATTAACATCGAAAGCGGTGTCGTGGTTTCAGATACCAGTTGCGAAAAGTGGGTTCTTGCTGGAGCAACAGGAGAAGATCCTGGGGTGTAGCTGCGTGCGGCCATCTGATTTTTCGCGGCGACGGCGGCGAATAGTTTAAAAAAGGCTTGGAGGAAGAAGAGGAAGAATGGGACTAAGTAATGTAGGATATCTTCTGAAACAGGGAATCAAGAACGTCTGGCTCAACAGGTTGCTTTCTGTTGCGTCTGTTGGGGTTTTGACTGTCTGTTTCCTTTTAATTGGGACTGCTGCCCTTTTTTCGGTTAACATGCAATCTTTTGTGCACGAAGTTGAAAAAAAGAATGAAATTGTGGTTTTTTTAGAAGATGACATGGTTAAAACTGTTAAGCTGCGCCTTGAAAAAATCAAAAACGTAGCAAAGTTGCACTTTGTTTCGAAGAAAAAAGCATTGGAAATGCAATTTTCAAAATTAGATAAGGGCGGCGAGCTTTTTAATGAGTTAAGCCAGTCAAATCCACTGCCAGATTCCTATACTGTGTCTCTTCACGATGTTAATATGATGGGAAAGACTGTTAAAAAGATCGAAAAAATAAAAGGTGTGCAAAAAGTAAATGCGCCTAGTGATGTTGCGAAAATAATTACCCAAATGAAAGATACTGTTAATTATGCAGGGAGTATTATCGTTGTTTTTTTGCTTTTGGTGTCGTTATTCATTATTGCGACTACGATAAAGATGACGATTTATGACCGCCGCAGAGAGATAAATATTATGAAGTTTGTGGGTGCGAATAACACGTTCATCAGAGTTCCGTTTGTTGTTGAAGGGGTAATTCTTGGTCTTCTTGCTGCGTTTTTGGCGCATGGTGTGTTGTATTTGAGTTATTCCAATATGTTGGATGTTATGAAGGGGTTTAAAATTGATATAAGTCCAATGATAAAAGAAGGCATAGTACCGTTTGCCGAAATTGGCAATTGGCTTGTTGTTGGTTTTGTGGGTGTGGGAAGTCTTCTTGGCGCGTTTGGCAGTATGTTTTTTGTGCGCAAACACCTAAAAGTATAGATAATAATAAAAATAGGGGGCAAGTGTGTGCTTAGGAAATTTGCAAAGCGTTTATTTCTCCTTCTTGTTTTGCTAATCTTAGGGATAATTGGCTCCACTGGAATTCAGACTTTTGCGCGAGACGAAGATGACTATGATTATGACGACGACACCGCTTATGCAGAAGACGCAAATTACGATGAAGATGATGATAGCGGCGATGATGATCAGTCTGCTTCAAACGATGACAATAGTAGTAATGACAGTGATGATGAATATGATGATGGTGACGATGAAGATGGTGGCAACAAGAAAAAGAGTGCATCTGAGAAAAAGAGAGAAGCCTTGGAGAAAGAATTGGATGAACTGAAAAACGAAGAGAAAAAGTTAAAAAGTGAACGCAAAAAAGCGGAAGAAAACAAGAAACACGTCGAATATCGGCAATCAGAAGAAAAAAAGAAAAAGGGAACAATAGAGACGGAGATAGAGGCTCTTCGAAGGGAAGTTAATTTGCTTGAAAGCAAGCGACAACTGCTTGAAAAAGAAATTGGAAAAAGGAAAATAGATATAGAAGAAAGAGAGAAAAACGTACAGGCGGAGCATGACCTCTTGGCAAAGAGATTTAAGAGTATGTATGTTAGTGGGAAAACTCAGGCAGGGGAAACCCTTGGTTTGCTGCTTGGCGCAGATGATTATTATTCTGCTCTTACGAAGGTTGAGTTTGATAAAAGATTAATGAAGCAAAATCAGCAACTTGTTGACAGAATTCGGAAGCAGAAAGAGCGAGTGGAAAAAGAAAAAGAGAAACTTGAAATAAGCAAAAAAGATTTGGAAGAAACCAAGAAAAAGCTCGAAGCAAACAAAAAAAAGCTTGAGGCAGACAATGTTGCGGTTGACAAGGTGATGTATAACCTTGCCCTTCAAAGAGCGGCATACGAGGGAGACATTGAGAGATGCGAAAGGGAAAAAAAAGAGTATCAGAGGGAAATCAGCGAAATCTATAAGAAGCTGCACCCAAGCACCGGGAAATATATAGGTGGTGAGTTTGCTTGGCCTGTTCCAGGTTATCGCGAAATATCTTCGCAGTATGGATGGAGAGACTGGGATACTTCGCCGCACAGAGATTTTCACCAAGGAGTCGACATCGCTGGTAGCAAAATCTATGGGAAGAATGTGGTTGCTGCAAACGGCGGCAAGGTGCTTTTCATTTGTCACAGTGGCGAAGACAAGCGTTACGGAAGTTACGGTAAATATGTCCGGATTGATCATGGTGGCGGCATCTCAACCATTTATGGTCACTTGAGTGCGATAAATGTCAGTCTAGATCAAGAGATCGCAAAAGAAGAAAAAATCGGGGAGGTTGGTTCAACGGGCTTTTCCACCGGACCACATCTTCATTTCGAAGTAAGGGAAAACGACAAGCATGTAAATCCTATGAAATATCTTGGAAAAAGAAAAAACAAGAATGAAGAAGAAGATAATAACGGGAATGAAGAAGGGGATAACAAAAGCGAAGAAGAAGATAATAAGAAAAAATCGGATTCACCTTCTTTGACTTAGCATAGACCGGGTTGCTTAGGTTTGCAGAAAAAACCAGACGAAAAGAGAGAGCAAAAAGATGGATTATGGTTGGCTTTCGATAGTTCCCCCAATGGTCGCAATGTTGCTGGTTTTGATAACGAAAGAGGTTTTGTTTTCGTTATTCATGGGGGTTCTTTCTGGTGCTTTGATTTATGAGAAGTGGAATTTAGTGTACGGCTTAAGGACAACATTTGAGGCAATTACACGGGGCATGGCCGACATGCAACATGTAGAGATTTTGGTGTTTTTAGGCCTACTTGGTGCGTTAGTTGTGATTCTCACTGTTGCAGGAGGAGCACAGGCTTATGGAGATTGGGCAGTCAAAAGGATTAAAACAAAAAGACAATCGCAACTTATGACTTGTTTCTGTGGGCTTCTGTTCTGCATCGACGATTTTTTTCACTTTTTGGCCGCAAGTGTCATTATGAAACCCGTGATGGAAAGAAACAAGGTTTCGTCAGAAAAGTTTGCGTATCTGCTGGATTCAACCGCGGCAACAACTTCAGTAATTGCACCAATTTCCGGTTGGGCGGCGGTGATTGTCTCGCTTTTGACGAAAAGTAATGTAGAAAGTCCAATGGGTGTTTTCATAAAGGGGATACCGTTTAACCTTTATGCGATTCTAACGATCTTGACGGTATTTTTCTTTTCGGTTAGTAAGTTCGAGTTAGGCGGGATGGCTGCTGCGGAAAAAAGAGCAGAGAGAAAAAGTGTGGTGGCCGAGAGAACAGACACGGCCGCTGAAGAAGTGGAAGGGCTTGCGATAAACAAAAATGGTAAAATTATATACATGATTCTGCCGATTTGTGTTCTTGTTTTCGGTTCGGTCCTATGGATATTGGGAACCGGTGAATATTTCACAAGCTCAACTTCATTACTAACAGCCATAGGAAAAGCCGAGATGGGAGAATCGCTCATTGTAGGGAGTTTTTTTGCCATTGTGGCGGCGCTCTGCCTTGTTGTTCCAACAAAGGTCGTTAGTCTTAAAATTTTTATGGAAAGCTTCGTTGCTGGAGTAAAAACAATGATACCGGCTATCTTAATTTTGATTTTGGCATGGGCAATCGGGGATATCTGTGGGCAAGAACATCTTAACACAGGGTCATTCGTTAAAGAGGTTTTAAGTGCTTCCATTTCTGAGCACCTCTTCCCCATCATTATGTTTGTCGTGTCATGTTTCCTCTCTTTTGCCACGGGAACCTCGTGGGGTACCTTTGGCATATTCATTCCGATTGCCGCCGATTTGTGCAATGGCTTGTCGGACAATATTTTGGTAATCTCGGTTGCAGCAACACTTGCGGGTGCAGTGTTCGGAGATCACGTTTCCCCTATTTCGGGAACAACAGTTATGGCGTCAACAGGAGCTGGTTGCGACCACCTTAAGCACGTCAGTACGCAAATGCCCTATGCTCTACCGGTAGCTTTTGCCTCCGCAATAGGATTTTTGGTTGCCGGTTTTTGGGGGAATATCTTTGTGGTGCTCGGTGTGAGTTTGGTTGTGCTGGTTGGTTCGATTTATGCGGTTAAAATAATGCTTAAAAGCAAAGAAAAGCTGGAACAGTCGTATGAGTAATTCGCATAAATGAGGGGAGTCAGTGATGCATAAATATTATTTACACGGATTTCATGTCGTAGTGGATCCTAGCAGTGGCAGCGTTCATCTGGTTGATAAGTTGGTGTTTGATCTCCTGGATTACGTTAAAGGGCCGCTTTCTGAAGAGCTACCTAACGAACTGCTTTTCTGTCAGGATTATGATCTTAAAGATATAGAAGAAGCTTATGGTGAAATTTATAAACTTTACAAAAACAAGTTGTTGTTTTCGGAACCAAGAAAACCAAATGTTAGCTACATAGTCGGACATAAAATTCCGATCAAAGCTGCATGTTTGCATATATCGCATGATTGTAGTTTAAGGTGCAGATATTGTTTTGCAGGAACAGGTGCTTTTGGCGGCAAGAGGATGAATATGAGCCTGGATGTTGGCAAAAAGGCGATAGATTTCTTGATGAAAAGGTCACTTTCTCGCAAAAACATCGAGGTAGATTTCTTTGGCGGGGAACCACTTTTGAATTTTGATGTGGTTAAAGGGGTGGTCAGTTATGCCAGGGAGCAAGAAAAGAAGACAAACAAAAAATTTCGGTTTACTCTGACAACAAATGGAATTGGTTTGGACGATGAGAAAATAGAGTACCTTAATCAGGAAATGGCAATTGTTGCGCTTTCAATTGATGGGCGTAAGGCAACAAATGATCGAATGCGTGTTCACACGGATGGAACAGGTTGTTATGACGAGGTTTTGCCAAAGTTCAAAGATTTAGTTGCAAAAAGAGGTGGCAAAAATTATTACGTAAGAGGAACCTTCACAAGGATGAACCTAGATTTCACAAATGATATCCTGAACCTTGCAGATGAAGGATTTAAGGAAATCTCGCTGGAGCCAGTTGTTGCAGATGAAGCTTCCCCTTATTCAATAACGAGAAAAGAATTGCCGCAGGTTCTTAAAGAATATGAAAAGTTGGCCGTGGCGATAACTAACAAAGAAAAACAAAAGCAAGGATTCAACTTTTATCACTTTTCTGTTATAGGGAAGAATTCACCGTGCATGTCGAAACGGGTTAAAGGTTGCGGTGCCGGAGCTGAATATGTTGCAATAACTCCAGATGCCGACATTTATCCGTGCCATCAGCTTGTTGGGATGAAAGAATATATTATGGGGAATGTGCTGGAAGGAATGGTTGATGTCGGCAAACAAGCACAATTTGCGAACATCAGTGTCAGTTCCAAGAAAAAGTGTGCCAATTGTTGGGCAAAGCTTTATTGCAGTGGCGGATGTAATGCGAACAATGTTAAATTTGGGTATGATTTCTCGAAGCCACACGAAATAAGCTGCGAGATCCAAAAAAAGAGGTTGGAGTGCACCTTTGTGATTGAAGCAGCACAGGAGATGTTGGGGCAAAATTCCCTCTCGACTTAGTGAGAAACTGTTGATGAAAAAACAAAGGAAAGGGAAAGAAAAAGTAATTGGAATGCTTTCAAAAGTTACACATCAATTGCAACCTTTCAGTGTCGCGTTTTATCTTTTTCGTGCCACGTATTGACAGCTTGCCGATTTCGTGATTAAATTGCATAAACTAATCTTTTCAAGAAAGAAATGGGGTGTACTCTTGTCTATATCTAAGATCTTGCGTCGTATATGGAGTGTTCCTTTATCCCGTACTAATCTCTTGGGGCATGCAGATTGTTGCCGTGATTTGTGTAGTGATATACATGATGGTTGCGTTGCATATCCCTGCTGAAGCACTTCAAGCTAGCCTGACTAACCCACCGGAGTGGTTTGTGCCGGTTTATATTCTAATTTTTACTATTCTCAGCCTCATAATTTTGTTCTTATTATGGCGAAGAGAACGGAAAAAATGCAATATTAACAACAACAAATTGAGTATACTCACCGCTGTCTTAATTGTTTGTTTTGGTATTGCATCCAACCTAGCTATCGGTTGTGCGGTTGCTGCGGTAAGGCAATATTCCCCTTCGTATGAAGTGATTGAAAAAGCCGTTTCTAGCGGAAGCTTTACGTTCCAGTTGGTGTCTTTTTGCGTTGCTATCCCAATTGTTGAAGAGCTTTGTTTTAGAGGTATTATTTTAAATCGCCTTCTGGATTGGATGCCTACGTGGGCAGCTGTGTCAATTACAAGCTTTTTGTTCGGTTTGTATCATCTTAATCTTTTGCAGGGCGTGTATGCTTTTGTCGTAGGAATTGCTCTCTCGCTAATATATGTCCGTTTTCGCACAATATGGGCACCAATCATCTTACATATGGCTTTCAATTCCGCAAAAATTATACTAGCTCATATATTATCTTCGGTGCTATCTCAAACCTCTACAACCTCTGCTGCTGATGTAAAAGCACCATCTGCTATTTCCACTTTCGTAGTTTTCATGACTTTTGTTGCTTTGTCGGGTCTTTTTGTCTGGTTGCTCAGCAAAAGACCTGTTGCGACAACGAATTTGATCAAAGAAACCTGAAGTGGTCTCACTCATGGAGCGATAATGTCACGTTGCAAGAAGCAAAACGTGATGGGAAGTCTGCTTGTGATGCATCAGTTGGCGAATCTTGACATGTTCGCAAGGTTTGTGCTAAAATGTGAGAGCCGCATGTTAGAAGGTTCTGCTAAAGGGTCAAAACCCTACCTTTTGCAGCGAGATGATAAAATAGGTGGTCGGGTCAATGTATGCAGTAATAAAAACGGGGGGCAAACAATATAAGGTTGCGCCGAACGACGAGATTTATGTTGAAAAGCTCAGGGTGGATGAAGGCAAGGAATTGGATATCAAAGAGGTTGTTGCAGCGCACAATGGCAAAGAATTTACTTTTGATCCAGAGAAGTTACAAGAAGTGTGCGTAAAAGCAAAAGTGTTGAAAAATGGCCGCGCAAAGAAAATGACAGTCTTTACATACAAACCCAAAAAGAACCAGAAACGCAAAATGGGGCACCGGCAGGAGTATACAAAGCTACAGATTTTGGCAATAGAAGGCGTATGATTACGGTTCGGTTTGGCCGAACTGACGGCAAAGTAAAAAGTGTTAGTGTTTCTGGCCACGCAGAGCATTCGAACCATGGACAAGATATTGTTTGTGCAGGAGTTTCGTCGGCAGTGCAGATGGTTGTGAATGGCTTGGTGGAGATTTTGAAGCTCGAATGTGATGTTCAAAAGAGCAAAAACAAAGTTGAGGTTCTGCTTAAAGATCTGCATTGTGAAAACACAGAGGCAGGGCACATGTTTTTGGAAGCGTTTCGTCTGCATATGGAACTTTTATCGAGAGAATATGAAGGGACAATAAACGTGATAGTAACGGAGGGATAGCAAGTGTTTGTTTTAGGTTTGCAGTTTTTTGCACACAAAAAAGGAGCAAGTTCAACCAAAAACGGAAGAGACTCAGAATCCAAAAGGCTTGGTGTTAAAAGAAGCGATGGACAGATGGTTTTGGCGGGGAACATTTTGATAAGGCAGCGTGGGACTCATATTCATCCGGGTAACAACGTGCGAAGAGGAACTGATGACACACTTTTCACGACCATTACGGGTAAGGTGAAGTTTGAACGGTTGGGTCGCAATCGGAAGCGGGTTAGCGTATACGCTGTTTGAAAACTTTTTTAACCTTTTTACTTTTTAAAATTCGCCTGATGACTTCAATCGCTTTGCACCGTTTTGGGGCGGTCGAGCGGTTGTTTTTTTGCATCTGTGTTTGCGTTCCAAGCGTTCCGAAATTTGTAAGAAAGCTCTGTTCATTCTCTTTTATTTCCTTCAATATATTTGAAAAGCACCTTTTACTTTGGCAAAAAGCGTTGTGGAGAGGGTCCAGGGGGAGGAGTTCAGCATCTCCCCTTGGTTCGTTTTGAAAAGCGAGTTGGCGAAACCCAAGAAAAGTACGAGAAAGCGAATTTGTTTTGTATTTCGGAATGATTGGAAAGCGAAGGAGAATGCCTTTTTCGAAGGAGAATAAAATCATGTTTGTTGATGTTGCAGAAATACGCATAAAATCCGGGAAGGGTGGCAACGGAGCGGTAAGTTTTCATCGCGAAAAATATGTTTCTGCCGGTGGCCCTGATGGTGGAGATGGCGGAAAAGGCGGAAATGTCATCTTAAGAGTTGATCCGCACTTGAACACGTTGGTTGATTTCAGATATCGTGTAAAATATATCGCCAAAGATGGGGAAGACGGTGGACGAAACAACTGTTCTGGCAAATCTGCACCAGACACAATCATTCGAGTTCCAAGCGGGACAATTGTGAAAGATAAAGAAACCGGCAGCATTATTGTAGACATGTCGCAAAAAGAGAGTTTTATGATTGCGAAGGGCGGTCGTGGAGGACGTGGCAATCAACATTTTGCAACTCCGGCGCGGCAGGTTCCTCAGTTTGCGATTCCAGGAGAAGATGGTGTTTCAATGGATCTTATCTTGGAACTCAAACTGCTTGCTGATGTGGGATTGATTGGCTTCCCCAACGTGGGGAAATCGACATTAATTTCTGCAATCAGTAACGCAAGGCCCAAAATTGCCAACTATCATTTCACAACCTTGCAGCCAAACCTGGGAGTGGTTAGCATAGATGAAGGAGAGTCTTTTGTGGTGGCGGATATTCCGGGGCTAATTGAGGGAGCCAGCGCAGGAGTTGGCTTGGGGCATGATTTTTTGCGGCATGTAGAGCGTTGCAGAATGCTTTGGCATGTGGTTGATGCTGCGGCACTTGAGGGCAAAAACGCAGTTTCTGATATCGAAGTGATCAACAAGGAACTGGCGTGTTTTAGTGAGGAATTGACTCAAAAACCGCAAATTTTGGTTGCAAACAAGTTGGATCTTGCCACAGGGGATCAGGTTAAAGAATTAGAGGATTATGCAAAGCGTACTAAAACTCAATTTTTTGGTGTTAGTGCACTTGAAAGAAGTGGCCTTGACTCACTCAAGAAGGCAACCCTGCAAAAACTTAAAGAGTTGCCGCCAATTAAGGTTTTTGAGTCGGACTTTGATGACGATTTTGCAAAACCCCACCGCTTAGGATCTGACAATGGGTTCGAAATTAAGGTGGAAGACGGAGTGTTTAAGGTCAAATCAGAGCTGCTTCTTCGAATTTTGAAATCGGTTGATTTGTTTGATTATGGGGCACTTCTTTATTTTCAGAAGATGCTCATCAAAATTGGTGTGGATGCGCAGTTGAAAGCGCTTGGGATTCAAGAGAAAGATGTTGTGGTTATTGATGGAATCGATTTCGATTTTGAATATATAACATGATTTTAATTATCTTTGTTGCTTTGTCATGAGCAAACAAAAACGTCAAAATAAACGATGCTTTCCGAACATTCCGGGATTCGCAACAAACTCGCCTTCTCGAACTTTTTTGTGTTTTGACAAAAAAGTTCCAAAAAAACAAACCAGAGAGGGAATTGCGATTTTCCCTCCCGGAACCCTCCCTTGAAACGCTTTTTCCCAGAACCCAAGGTTGTTTGCTATGAGATTTTGAAATTGTTTGGAAAGTCTCAAATCAATTGTAACACTATGGGAATATGCAAAAGGTGCTCAGAAATATTTGTAGTGTAAAATTTAAAAAAGTTTGTTACTTTTTTGAGAACTGAAAAAGTGAGGGCACGAGCGGAAATTTGAGAACCTTAAATTTAAATGAGATAATATGGATGATTTTGATGTTGTCGAAGTTGTCTTGTTTTTACAAGTATTGAAACAGCACTTATAATAAACATTTTGCTAGTGAGCAAAAATGCTTGCATTTCCACCTAATTTCCCGTAACTGGAAAGCTTGACTTTCGCGATGAGATGCGCGATAATATATGTGTGACCGATGACCTGTTGTGCAAAAGTGTTGTGTGGCAAGCCATGGAGTGTGTGGCTTGTTATTTTTGCCGGATTTTCCGTAAAGTTTATGGCTTTGATTGCGAGAGTATCGGGTTTTGGGTTTGAAAACGGTATGATTGGAGGTTGTTTTTACGTATGTTGATGAAGATAAGAAAAAGAGAAGGAAATTTGGTTCCGTTTATTAAAGACAAGGTAACGCTGGCCATCTTCAAGGCTGCTTGCAATGTTGGCGGTGATGACTGGAACCGGGCAGAGGAATTATGTGAACAGGTTGTTGATTTGGCAGAAAAGGCTTTTCCAGATGGAATTGCAGAAGTTGAAAAGGTTCAAGATATAGTTGAGAAAGTGTTAATTGAAAATGGTCATGCCAAGACTGCGAAAGCATATATTCTTTATCGCGAAAGGCGCAGGACAATGCGGGAATCGAATGCGCTAATCGATGCGACAGTCAGAATGTTTTCTGAATATATCGAAGACGAAAGTTGGGAAATTAAAGAAAATTCCAACACACAAAAATCGATAAACGGCATGAACAATTATGTAAGAGAAGCGTTCACCAAGCAATATTGGCTGAATGAAATCTATCCACAAGATGTTAAAGATGCTCACCTATCCGGAGACCTTCACATTCATGATCTTGGATTTTTCGGTTCTTATTGCGCTGGCTGGGATCTTTATCAATTGTTGACCAAGGGATTTGGAGGGGTCGATGGAAAGGTTGAATCCAAGCCTGCCAAACATCTAAGATCGTTTTTGGGGCAGGTTGTCAACTCAACATTCGTTACACAGGGTGAAACCGCAGGAGCTCAGGCGTGGTCTTCATTTGACACCTATTGCGCTCCGTTTGTTAGGCATGACAACTTAAGTTACACTGCGGTTAAGCAGGCAATGCAAGAGTTCGTTTTTAATCTTAATGTTCCGACCAGAGTAGGGTTCCAGTGCCCGTTTTCTAACATAACATTAGATGTTGTTTGCCCAAACAACCTGCGCGACAAGGCTGTTGTGGTTGGCGGGAAGGTGAAAGACGAGACTTACGGTGAGTTTCAGGCTGAGATGAACATGATCAATATGGCGTTTTGCGAAGTCATGATGGATGGTGATTCCAAGGGGCGTGTTTTCACCTTCCCGATTCCAACGATCAATGTGACAAAAGACTTCGATTGGGACGCACCGGTTGTGAACAAAATCATGGAAATCACTTGTAAATATGGAGTACCGTATTTTTCAAATTACATAAATTCCGACCTTTCGCCGGAAGATGCCCTTTCGATGTGTTGCAGATTGAGGTTGAACACCGGGGAGCTCAGAAAGAGGGGCGGAGGGCTGTTTGGTTCGAATCCTTTAACGGGTTCGATTGGTGTGGTAACCTTAAATTTGCCGCGTGCTGCGTTTCTTTCGAAAACAAAGAGTGAGTTTAACGAGCGCTTGAAGAGGTTAATGAAAATTGCCGTTTCTAGCCTTGAAATTAAAAGAAAAATTGTCGAAACACAGACAAGAAAAGGAATGTACCCCTATTCTGCGAGTTACTTGCAAGGGCTTTATGATAGGACTGGCCAGTATTGGTACAATCATTTCAACACGATCGGGATTATTGGGATGAACGAGGCTTGCATTAATCTGTTCGGAGAAACCCGAGATTTGACCACAAAAGAGGGGCAGAAATTTGCAATCGAGACTTTAGATTATATGCGGGATTTCATAAAGAATGTGCAGGAGGAAACTGGGCATTATTATAACCTTGAAGCAACACCAGCGGAAGGGACAAGTTACCGGTTAGCCAAAAAAGACGTGGAGAAGTTCAAAGCAATTAAAACCGCAGGTGGTGGCACTCCTTATTACACAAATTCATCTCAACTTCCGGTTGGGTTCACCGATGATATCTTCGAGACGCTAGATCTTCAAGATGAGTTACAGAACCTATATACGGGTGGAACTGTTTTACATCTTTACTTGGGGGAAAACATTAAAGATATCGAAGTCGCGAAGGCATTGATCAAAAAGGTATTCACTAACTATAAATTGCCTTACATTTCGATAACGCCAACATTTTCGGTGTGCAGTGACCATGGGTATATTTCGGGTGAGCATTTTGAGTGCCCCGAATGTGGCAAGGATGCCGAAGTCTGGAGCAGGGTTGTTGGGTTTTGGAGGCCAGTGCAAAACTATAACAAGGGTAAATATGCGGAATATATGGAACGAAAGAAATATCAACTTCCGGGCGAAAGTGCAAGTGAGCGGCAAATTTCTGCGAAGAGTTTCCCCGCAGAACAAGAAATAATTGCGTAAGTTGCCTGTAAAATTCGTTCGAGACGCATTTTGAGAGCCACCCCTCTGGGGTGGCTCTTTGCCTGTAATTTTTTTCCAATTGCTTTCCGATTCCCCTATCCCCGATCAGCAATAAACCGTAGAACTTGTTGCCCTTATTTGTGTGGCTTCCATAAAAATGGCTCGGCGTGCCCCGCAAGGGTCTCTCCGTGCGTGCTCTTTTTGGAATCGGGAATGCATTCATTCGTCTTCGTATGCGGGTGGCACAATTCGTGTGCCGCGAGGAGGAGGAACTGAAAACCCGCGACTTAGACAGTGTGCATCAATTTGCGCATCAATTTCTGCGAATTTTTTTTCTCTATTTTTGGCAAGCTCAGTTTCTGCGGCAAGCTTACTCCCAGGCAAGGCCGTACACCGGGGCCTGTGCCGCCGGGTTTCTCCGGGCCCTTTGCCTAAATCTTCTGTCACCCAGACTATATTTATCCTCCCGGTTTCTGGCAAATTGGGCAAAAAATAAAGCTCAGTCTGCTGTGCAGCTTCTGGAGTAAACGAACAGCTCTGTGTATTTGTATTAAAAAGCGCTTCAAAAAGAAATCTTGGCGTTGTGAACCGCTCTCTTACTCCTGGAATCTGGGTAAATGCCTCCCAAATTGTATCGTCTTTAGGCACCACAACTATATAGAGCCCTACAAAAAATTTGACGTGAAACCTAGTGCTACGTTTTCTTCCCACACACTATCATAAGAAGACATAACTACTTCATTCTTTTTTTCCAACATCAATGTTACATTCGGGTTTTTAAAACACAGCGAGTTACCTTCTCTCCAATCAGCCAAAAAAAGCCCTATAAAGTGATTTTTCTGAGGGAACGAAATAGGAGCAGCAAAAGAGAGCGAAGAAAACAGTGGGAAAATACTTACCAGCGCGAGAAATACCAATGAAATTTTCTGGAGTTGTCCCTTTTTGTTCATAAATACACATCCTTTCAAAATTTCGGAGGCAGAACACCTACCTCTCTACGCCTATAAGTTTACCACAATCTATGTACTGTGTCAATAATCTTTTGAGTGAAAAACCTAACTTCAAAGAACAATCTAAATTAATGGAGAATATTAAATAAATATTTTATATGTTTTGTGCAAAATATGTTTAGCCACACATGTGAGTGCGTGTTGCAAACCGTTGATTTTTATTCAGACACTTTCTCTGTTCTTATCGAATACGCATCCGCCAAAACAGAGCCGGATTCATCCAGCAACACCCCACGCAGACTGGTTTCTGCTTCTCTTATTTTTTCAATCTCTGGGTTGGTCTTTGGGTGTTTGGGGACAAAAACCGTGCAACAATCTTCATATGGCAAAATGGAAGTTTCAAATGTCCCTATTTTGCGTGCTATTTCGATGATTTCGCGCTTATCCATCCCGATAAGCGGCCTGAAAATGGGGAGGGTGCAGACTTCTTCAGTGCAGGTTATGGCCTCTAAAGTTTGGCTTGCAACCTGCCCCAGACTTTCTCCGGTAATTAGTGTTCCTTCTTTATTTTCAAAAGCAATTTGCTCTGCCATCCTTAACATAAACCGCCGCATTATGATCGTAAATAATCTTTCTGGGCAAAGTTTTTTAATCCGCTCTTGAATGTATGTAAACTCGATTGTATGCAG
Organism: Clostridia bacterium; assembly: GCA_026001145.1. Classification (GTDB taxonomy): domain Bacteria; phylum Bacillota; class Clostridia; order Oscillospirales; family Ruminococcaceae; genus BNZN01. The sequence continues at coordinate 42,328 of BNZN01000002.1, forward strand.
TGTGGCCGCACCGCAATATTTAGTTAACTTTCTGAGCAAATCCACAACCTTCATGTGGGCAAACTCACTGGTATATGGCGGACTTTCAAAATGTGTATAGCTGAGGCTCAAACCTCTCTTGGCAAGCATATACGCCGCAACAGGACTATCAATTCCTCCTGAAATGAGCACGTTCCCTTTGCCACAACATCCAACAGGCATTCCACCGAGCCCACGAATTTCAGAAACATAAACATAAGCTCCATCTCGTCTGACTTCTACCTTAAGGGTCAGATCCGGGTTGTGTACATCTACGCAAATCCCTTTTACATTTTGCAAAATATAATTACCGATTTGTGGGCAGAGTTCCGCGGAACGTGGCAGAAACTTCTTATCTGCTCGTTTTGCCTCCACTTTGAAGCTGTTAAATGGTTCGGATTCATTTACCAACTGCAAGCAACATAACTTTATGACATCAAGATCTTTGCTGCAAAGTTTGGCCATCCCCAGTTTGCTGATTCCGAAAACATTTTTAACCAAATCCAGAGCTTTATTTAAATCTGAATCTTTTTGGTTCGCTTTAACAACAAAGGTTGAATCAGATTCCAAAAGAAGGAATTCACCTAAACTTTTCAGTTTTCCTTTTATGTTACGGCAAAGAAGAGCTACAAATCTCCCCTTGTTGAGACCTTTCAGAGCAATTTCTCCGGGTTTTATTAAGATCACGTCTTCGAACATATTTTTCCTTCCAATTCCTCCACAGTCAGAAACTGGCCGCATCAAGCGGCCAACAATCTCCCACAATCTTTTTTAACCTTTGAGTAGAGTTCAAAAACTTCCCCGCTGTGCCGTTTTGCAGCCAAATTAAAACCCGAAGGTTTCAAATAATGGAGATTCCTTGCATATTTCATGTTTTCTGCTATGTTTAATTTCGCCGCAGACATACAACTCCATACCAAGAGATTGTCTCCTCAAAACTAACTGTTGGATTATAAAAACCACAAATATCGAACACAGCAGGTTCGGCGAAAGCTATTCACAATTGTCGCAACCTTTGCCACACTCCTCGTCGCAATCTTCGTCGCAACATTCACAGTCACAGCCATCTTCATCCGAACAATCACAATCGCAATCATCTTCCAAAATATCAAAAAACTCCGAGAGCTGCTCTGTGAACAACTTTGAGATTTTGGCAAATTCTTCCTCATCCTCGAGCAAAACAAACGTTTCTTCGCCATCTTCCATAACGGCCTTTGCTACAACCAACTCATCTGACTGCGGCTCGTCGCCTTCTTCTTCCAGCCCTGCCGTGGATAACAGAGCAAAATATCTAACATCATCCACACACAATTCGTCTATTATCTCAAATTCATATTCCTTGTTATTTTCGTCCACAAAAACAACAAATTCGGCTTCTGATTCAAGTTCCTGCTCAACATCCATATCTTCTTCCAATGTCATTCTCAAACCCCTCCTCAACAATAAGACATTGCCACTAGATTGATAATAACACTATTTCGTTAAAAAATCAACTTTACAAAGACACACGGTTCTTCTCCAATTGTCGTAATGGATTAGGACAAGCAAGTTCAAATTTGGCTGCAGCGAGACAGAGCTTGTTATTTTGTCTTCCTGTCAACAGTAGTTGCAATTGATGTGAGACTTTTCAAGCAATTAATTTGCTTTTCAAACGCTCCGAGATTTGGAGCAAGTTTGCTTTTTCACGTGCTTTTCAAACATTCCGGAATTCGAAACACATCGCTTTCTCGAACTTTTTTGTGTTTTGACAAAAAAGTTCCAAAAAAACAAACCAGGGAAGTAATTGCGATTTTCCTTCCCTGGACCTATCCTTAAAACGCTTTTTCCATAGCCTAGGGTTACTGCTTTTGATTTTGCAAATAAAAAGTCAGACTTTTACGATTTTGGGAGAGAACCAAGACACAAACCAGCTATTAATCGCCAAGTCAAAACTCCCCTTTTGTAATTCAGATGACAGATTCTTTGATAAAGAGATCACACCCTGGTGTTTGATTCACTTCAATATTAAAATTCAGATTTCCACAATGTTATCAGCTATTTTTTCCACAAACATTTTATCGTGCTCAACAAATAAAAGCGTTGGTTTATATTTTAAAATTAGTTCTTCAATTTGCATCCGTGACAAAACGTCAACAAAATTCAGCGGTTCATCCCAAATATAAAGGTGTGCACTTTCGCAGAGACTTTTCGCAGTTAAAATTTTTTTCTTCTGACCCTCGCTAAATTCCGAAATGTCTTTTTCAAATTGAATCCTTGAAAAATCAAGTTTACGCAAAATGGCTTTAAACAAGCTTTCGCTTATGTTGTGAATTTTAGCAAATTCGGTTAAATTTCCGGAGAGCTCTGAAGTATCTTGCGAAACATAAGAAACTTTTAAATGGTTTGCAACATTGATTGTGCCTGAAGTTTTAATATCTTCACCCAAAATCAATTTCAGAATGCTAGATTTTCCGCAGCCATTTTCCCCTTTTAACGCAATTCTACCTCCGGTATTCATCACGAAGTTTATGTTTTTGCAAACAACTTTTTCGCCATAAAATATAGATAAATTAGAAATTTCAAGCAATTTGCTTTGATGGTAAATAAGCGGACTTAACTTCAAGTCTTCGGCAATTTCCACATTTTTTAAAAGCTTGGATTTTTCTTCAATTGCTTTGTTTTTGCGACTTTCAGCAGACTTTGATCTTTTCATCATTTTTGCAGCCTTGTGGCCAATAAAACCTCTGTCGGGTTTAAGTCCCGATGAGCGTTTACCTCCATATTTTGTGGCTTCGACCGTATCAGACCAATTTGCAGATTGTTTTGCGGATTCATGCAACCTGCTGATATCTTTTTTAAGTTTTTCATTTTCAGAAAGTTCAAAATTGGCTTGAAATTCTTTGTTTTGCCACCAAGATGAAAAATTTCCTCGCTGAACCTCAATGTTTGTGAGGTTTATAGACAAAATATGATCAACGCAAGAATCTAAAAAGTTTCTGTCGTGCGAAACCAAAATAAAGCCATTTTTTCGGTTCAAATATTCTGACACGATTTGGCGCGATTCAAAATCAAGGTGATTTGTGGGTTCGTCAATTAGCAAAAAATTATTATCTTTCAAAAACAAAATTGCTAAAAGCAACTTTGTTTGCTCGCCATTGCTTAGACTTTCAAATGGTCTGCTTAAAATTTCCTCTGATAATTTTAAAAGTGAAATTTCTTTGTTAAGCTGCCAAAGCTCAAATTTAGGATGAATTTTTTCTGCAATTTCTAAACTGGTTTTTGATTTATCTTTCACTTCAAACGGAAAATAATCGAAATTCACAGATTTTGCAATTTCCCCCGAATATTCGTATTTGCGAAGCAATAGTTTCAAAAAAGTTGTTTTGCCACGGCCGTTTCTTCCGACAAAACCTAATTTCCAGTCGGTATCAATCGAAAATGAAACATTTTCAAAAATATTATCGTAACTGCCATCATAGCCAAAAGTTAACTTTGAAACATTTATCAAGGACACAAAAAACGCCTCCTGTCCACAAAGACATAAACCTCCACGGTTGACGCATGAACCACAGGGCAAAGACCCACGACTTTCGAAAAAAGCAGCACATCAAATGCCAAAAAATGCAAGCCATTTACGGGAACCGGTTCTATTCCAATTGTCGTAATGGATTAGGACAAGCATGTTCAAATTTGGCTGCAGCGAGATAGAGCTTTTTGTCTTCCTGTCAACAGTAGTTGCAATACGAATTCGCTTTTTCACGTGCTTTCCAAACATTCCGAAATTCTGGGCAAATTCGCTTTCTCGTACTTTTTTTGTGTTTTGACAAAAAAAGTACCAAAAAAAACAAACCGGGAGGGACTTGCGATTTTCCCTCCCGGGCCCTCCCTTAAAACGCTTTTGCCAGAGTCTATGGTTACTGTTTTTGGTTTTGCAACCAATAAATCAGGTTTTTACGATTTTGGGAGTAGAGCCACGGGAACCTTAAAGTTTGTTCATGCGTCAACTGTGAATACAAATCAGCTGTTAATTGCCAAGTCAAAACGTTCTTTAACCCCTCTCTTATCACCCAAGTAACAGGTTCCCTGATAAGCATCATAACCTGGCATATGATTCGCTTCAATTATCACCGGGCCCTCACTTCCAAATGCCACATCCCACCCGACATATCTCAGTTCTTTAGTCACTACTGCTGCGCTCTTTACCAACTTGATTGCATCTTTGAAGAACGGCACTTCAAACCCAACGATGTTGGTCCCGGTTTCTGGGTGGCAAATAAATAGCTCCCCAGCGCGATCTGCTGCCGGATCCATGACCTTCCCGGAGGAAAGATCAACAATTGCAAGCATTCCGCCACTGTGAAGGTTATCCACCTGAGCACAATGGCCAATTCTTAATGCTGCAAAAACAACATTAACGCTGCCAGATCGTCCCAAAATTGTAATTACTCGGAGTGTATTAACCGAATTTCCATAAAGTTCATTCATCTTCGGATGCTGCACAATGAACTCCTCAACTAATGTTTGTTTTTTGTTCATAAGCTCATGATAAAGTCGCTGAATGTCTGTTCCTGTAAGCTCTATAATACTGACTTCGAGTCCCCCTGTCCCATGAACAGTTTTTGCCACAATTTTCTTTCTGCCCTGTAAAAACGATTCAAATTGTGTGGGCTCGATCGAACTCAAATCCAGCCACTCACGATTCAAATAAGCAGCATAAATCGTATTAAATTTGATTTTATCGTCAACGTTATCCCAATACTCCCGCATGTTTAGGTCATTAATATATTTCTCATTAATTCGGCGTGTGATATATGTTCCTCTAAGTTTTTCGGGGATGCTGTGTAAAGCAAGCAAAAAGTAATCGGTATAACCAGCCCCGTATTTTATCCCGCAATGAAACACATCTACTAATATTTTTAAGAAGCCAAGCCCCGTCTTCGATTGCACCTTTTTGATTGTCTTGTACATTTCCCTGTAATCCATTGCCAGGGCCTTTTTAAAAACATACCAAACACGTCCCATATATCGTCTACCTCCTAACCGATGAGCGGCCGGCTAACTTGTTTAATCCGGTTTGTTTTTATTGTTTTCTTTCAAGTATTTTATTGCGGCAGATAGCTGAGGATCGTGTTCCGAATTCCCAAAAGCTGGGCTGTTCAAATAAGGGCCAGGCACCTCAAGGTCTGGGGTTACACCAACTTTGTTTATGCTGACATTCCCTGGCATTGCAACCCATTCACGTGTTGTGAGCCACAAAGTCATCTCATCGCAAGCAAACGGGTATATATCTTGAATAACCCCTTTGCCGAATGTTTGCGTTCCTATAATAGTGCCTCGTCCATGCGCCTGCATCACAGCTGCAAACAACTCAGAACAGCTCATTGATTTTTCGTTGACAAGAACTACTACCGGGATATCTGTTTTTGAAATATCTTTGCTAATAAAAGCGGGAGAGGTGAATTTTTTGCCGACACATTTGTAAATTTCTCCCTTTTTGATGAACATGCCTATTATCTTATTGCATTCTTCCACTATTCCGCCTGGATTGAACCTTAGGTCGATTATGAGCCCTTTCACGCCTCTTCTAAGAACTTTATTTAACTCTGCTGCAAAAACATTTCCTGCACCCAAATTAAAATCCCTTAGCCTTATGTAACCAATATCATCATCTTCAAATATAAAGTGGTGGGCGCTGCTTATATAACCTGTCACTTTAGCGACAGAGGCAGAAAACCTTTCTCTGGTTCCTGTTTTGGTATTATGTCTCAGCACTTTGAGCAAAACATTTTTGTTCTGACTTTCTCTTTTTTGTTCAGGAGTAATCAGCCTTACTTTGTCTAGCATCTGTAAAAGTGAATCGCTCCAAACTACCTGTTCTGTTTCTGCTGTGATCAAAAACACGTCTCCGAGCCCTGCCAAAAGATAATTTATATCATTTGGGTCTTGTGTAAGCTTTGTAATTTTAGGGTCTTCAAGTTCGGCCTTTGTTGCTTCTGATTCGACAATAAAACTATTAACCCCCACAATTATATCTCCGGTCTTAAACCCGGCTTTTTCCAATTGTGAACCGGCACCTATATGACCAAATCTGCAAGAAAAATTTCCTAGATGTGCGTTATCTACAAATACATATATGTAACCAACTATTCCAAACATTTCTTTCCTTGGAACAATCATTCCGATCTCTTTATTTTGCTTTTTCGACCAAACGTTTGCCCAAGGATCGCCAAGAGCACGAACCATTCCCTGATAAGCACCCAAATAAAGCTCACTATCTGGAGGTACCTCACCAAGATAGTCCCGAGATATCTTGTATTTTATATCACGGAAATTTAGCATAAAATCAACAAACTCGGGTTCAGAAAGATCGCTAGATATTTCATCTTTCCTATCGTGAAAAGCTCGTATGAGGTTAACGAACGCCGGTTCTTTAAAAAAATAATAGGTTGTTAAAATGCCGGTTAACGCAGAAACAACTACCGATATGGTGAGAATTGTAACCTTCACACCATGCAATATTTTCTTGCCCATTTATTCTTTCCCCTAACTAATTATCTTCTTATGGTAAATCGACTAAATATTAAATCAGATCGCTATAACTTCAATCAATCACAAGATTCGTATAATTAGCCATCAACCTCTTCACTCCAAGCCCTTCAAATTCGATCTCTAGAAGTTGATCATTCCCCGATGAGTTGACTTTTTTGATCTTTCCAAGCCCAAATTTAGGGTGCCTAACCATCTCTCCACCAGTGAATTTGGTTCCATTTCCTTGGGAGTTTGTTTCACTTTTGATATATCCAACATATTCGCTCTTTCTGGCAACCTGTTTCTTTTTCTTCATGAATCCGGCTGGCACTTCATCAAAGTGGATTTCACATAGATCTTTCGGAACCTCTTTGAGGAACCGGGAGGGTTTGTTAAACGATGTTTTGCCAAGGTAGGTTCTTCTTCCTGCCCGTATCAGAAACAACTTTTTCTTTGCCCTGGTGAAACCAACATAAGCTAATCTTCGTTCTTCTTCTAGCTCTTTTTCATCAAAAAACACTTTATTGCCGGGGAAAATCCCGTCTTCCATCCCCACTATGAAAACATTTTCGAACTCTAACCCTTTTGCAGAGTGTAATGTCATCAAATTGACGCGGTCTGCATCTATTTCGGGGTCTCTTAACTCTTCATAGATCGCAATATCATTCAAAAACCCTTCCAATGTGGGGTTTTCTTCAGTTTTCGAATAAATTAGCAGGTTCGATTTCAGTTCATTTATGTTTTCAAGTTTGCCCAAGCCTTCCATTCCGGTTTTCTTAAGCATGTCTTTGTAGCCGGTTTTTTCTACCAGTATGTCAATAAAATCAGGCAAACTTGTTGTTTTTAGGTCGTTTTCCAGCTCACGAATCAACTCTGCAAAGCCCTGTAACTGACGACTTTCCGTGGTGGCCTCAATCGCCTCAAACAGGCTTTTGCCCTCACTTTGTTTGGTTTCATAAAGTGTGGCAATCGCTTTTATTCCAATTTTGCGCTTTGGTTCGTTGATAATTCTGAGCAACCTGATTTCGTCATTTCTGTTGACAATAACGTTTAGATAAGCCAAAATATCCTTGATTTCTTTTCTTTCATAAAATCGCAGGCCACCTAAAATACGATACGGTAGGCTCTTCTTAGAAAAGATGGTTTCAATCACATTCGATTGGGCATTCATTCGATAAAGCACCGTGCAATCGCTATATTTGCCATTTTTTTTGATAATTTCCCTGATTTTCTCTGCAATATATATAGCCTCTCTGTGTTCGTCTTCGGCCTTGAAAATCTCAACTTTAGATCCTTTTTCATTCTGTGTCCAGAGTTTTTTCCCTTTGCGCGACTGGTTGTTAACAATCACTGCATTGGCGGCTTCCAGTATGTTCTGCGTGCTTCTGTAATTTTGCTCTAATCTGATCAATTTTGCGCCCTTAAAATGTTTTTCAAAATTTAAAATGTTATCTATATCCGCTCCTCTGAATCTGTATATACTCTGGTCATCATCTCCCACGACACAAAGATTATTATGGCCTCTTGCCAGTAGTTGCACCAATACAAATTGCGCGTAGTTGGTGTCTTGATATTCATCTATCATGATGTGGCTAAAACGATTTTGATAACGTGTCAAAATCTCATTATTTTTGCGTAGCAAGGAGACCGTCAACATGATCATGTCGTCAAAATCAATGGCGTTCCCAGCTCTCAGCTCGGCCTGATATGCCTTATAAATTCCGGCAATGATCGATTTTCTGTAATTCTCAGTCACTGCATTTTGATAAACATCGGGGGATAAGAGATTGTCTTTTGCGCGTCCTATTTCGGCAAGAACCGAATTGACGCTAAATGTTTCTTCATTCACCTCCTGGGTCTTGAAGATGCGTTTAATCAACCTCTTTGAGTCATCCGTGTCATAAATTGTGAACTTTCCATTAAAGCCTACTTCATCAACGTGATTGCGTAAAATCCGCAAACAAAGCCAATGAAACGTCCCGGCGTTGATGCTATCAGCCGCTTCACCAACCGTTTGTTTAAGGCGTTCCTTTAATTCTGTTGCAGCTTTGTTTGTAAAGGTTATGGCCAGAATATTCCAGGGTTTTACTCGTTCGCCCAAGACCATATTACAACTAATCCAGTCAATATCTTCGGCATCTTTGTTTTTAAGTTGCTCCAAAACTATTTCATTTGCGTCATCAGACGAAGTAAAATTGAAATCTATCCCGTATTTTATCATGTTGTGAATGCGGTTCACAATAACTGTTGTCTTGCCGCTTCCAGCACCAGCCAAGATTAAAACAGGACCTGTCAAGCTTCCGATAGCGGCTTGTTGTTCTTTGTTCATATCACTGAAATAGTGTTTTATTAAATCGGTTTTAAGTCTGTTGTAAGGTTCCATTTGTTAAATCTCCTTGGCTCTCCTCTGTTAATTACTGGTGGGAATTCTATCCACCTTCTCCCAATTATAGCACAAAATGAGAATTATAGCACAAAACTAGCGGCTTGTGGTTTGATTCGGTTGGTAATTACACGGCTGAAGCATGAAGGAAACTAAAAGTGAAGCAACACAAAAGGGATCAGCCTTTTCAGACTGATCCATTTTTTAAATTCTCTTTCTTAAGTTTCAATAAGTCATTCCGATTGTTTTCCAAACAAGTTCAGGTTCAAAGCAAACAACTTTGGACTCTGGAAAAAAGCGTTGTGGGAGAGGGTCCAGTTCAGTTTCGGGGTCTCTCTCTGGTTTGCTTCTTGAAAAAGTAAGTTTTCAACCCAAGATAAAGTTCGAGAAAGCAAATTTATTTCAAATTCCGGAATGTTCGGAAAGCATCGAACTTCTTCCGAAAAAGCATTGCACAAACTCGCCGAGAGGCCGCCTTTCCAGATGGCCTCTCTTTTTTCTTCTCTAATTGCATATACCTCTATTCGTTCGTACTAGTTGCACTCCCACCTGTCATTGTTTGTGAGTCGTTGCTGCCACTCGCGTCACTTCCATATAGCGATGTCGTGTCTGTTGTTTAGAAAATCAAATCTGGCAATGCGGAATCTGTTAACACCAAATCTGTCGCTGATGAGTCAATGGATTCTGAGAGTGAGTTTGGCAATAAAGCGCCTGCTGACGTCGATTCTACCTGCGTTTGAGTAGGTAGCGGATTAACCGCAACTCTCTCCGGTATCGCTTGTTGTTCGTTCTGTCCCATCGCGCTGTCGTTTTGTTGTTCGTTCTGGTCGACATCGCGTGTCGCAAACCGATTCCGCCCTTCGGCCGACAAAAGAACGCTATCTCCGTCGCGTTCCACGTACGCCTCCCCCGCTTGCAAGTAACCGCGCGGCGGCTGCCCGAAGTGCAGCGGCGACGGCGTTGGTATGGAAGCGTCCCACCAGGCTTGTCCAAAACTATGCCGCGGCAGGGGTGGCAGCTGGTCCATCAGTTGCAGCGCTTTCTGGATCGTTGGCTGCGTGCCTGCTGCCGCGCGCTCAGCTTCGCGTTGTTGTATCTCCGAGCCGAAAATGGACGTGGCGGCTGCGGCCTTGCGTTTAGCCGCCAGCAGGCGCGCCATCGCTTGCCGCACTTCCCCCGGCGTTGGAGCACGGCGCGTTGCAGCAACCGGCAGGTGCGCAGCAGGTGTCGGTCCAACACGGCCGGGCCGCAACAATTGGCGCCAGCGAACCTGCGCTAGCCACAACCGCTGTGCCCAGCAAAAACGATACCATCTTCTTGGTTTTCATAAAAATCCCTCTTTCTTCTTTTTTGATTTCAAATTTCGAAGTTAGAACTCCTCCTCTCTGGACTTTCTCCACAACGCTTTTTGCCAAAGTAAAAGAGGTCTCTTGCCCTGAGATTTGCAAGTGAAAATTCGAGAGTGTTTATCAAAATATAGATAACAGGCATCGTTGAAGCACAAGAAACCAATTTGTAGTTGTAACAGCATGCCAAATTCGTAGCGTTAGGTCAACCATTTTGCTGCTTTTAAAAACTACCTTCGTCCGACTTGTAAAGCTTCCTAGATGGTGCCGTGTATTGCTGTTATCTTGCTCAATTGCTGTTGTATGTGTTCTCCCTATGATATGCCGCTCTGGTGGCAAAACTTTCGCAAATGTGTCCCAATCATCAGTATAAAAATTGCAATTTTTCAGATGTTTCACTTTATTATAGAGCCGTTGGAACGTTTTAGTATCACGATTGCCGAGCACCCAGGCCACAGTTCGCCGTGTACGACGATCAATGGCTTTGATGGTCCAAAGTTTGTTTTTTTTGACCATCAAAATGCCACATTTCATCAAATTCCATTTCCTTGATCTCCCCAGGCACTTCCGGTTCTGGTAAGCTCTCCCCAAACGCACGAATCCAACGATATACAAGAGCATGATCAATATTAAGAATGCGTCCCAACATTCTGTACGAACCCTTTGCCATTGCGTAAAGCAAGATGCAAAGCGCTTTTTTGGCCATTACCTTACTGTTTGTACGTTCATCACCTTCCCGAAAATTGTGCCCACATTTCTTACAGCAATATCGTTGTTTCCCCGCGACGATTCCATTTTTCACGGTTATTTCGGATCCACACTTCTTACACGCAGGCATTATTTCCATCTCCTGACCTCATAATGGAAATATTATACCACATATCTATATATTAGTCCGCACTCTTGAAAATTCTAAAGTAGGGTGAACTGTGTAAAGTGGTTCTACTCCCAAAATCGTAAAAGTCTGACTTTTTATTTGCAAAATCAAAAGCAGTAACTCTAGACTATGGAAAAGCGTTTTAAGGATGAATCCAGAGAAGGAAAATCGCAATTACTTCCCTGGTTTGTTTTTTTGGAACTTTTTTGTCAAAACACAAAAAAGTTCGAGAAAGCGATGTGTTTCGAATTTCGGAATGTTTGGAAAGCACGTGAAAAAGCAAACTTGCTCCAAATCTCGGAGCGTTTGAAAAGCAAATTAATGGCTTGAAAAGTCTCACATCAATTGCAACTACTGTTTGCAAGAAGGCAAAACGACGAGCTCTGTCTTACTGCAGCCAAATTTGAACTCGCTTGTCCTAATCCATTACGACAATTGGAGTAGAACCGTGTAAAGTCTGACAATTGATATTTACTCCGCATTATAGTATAATGGTAGCTATGAGTTGGATGGGAAGTTTAGGTGTGTTCAAGAAGGAATCATTTGAGAAGAAGCAGACTCTCTTCTGGATAGTGTCTGTGCTGATTCTCGCTGTTTTTTTTGTTTTGATGTTTTCCGGGGAAGATGTTTCTGAATTACCTGGGGATAGATTGCTTGATGTTAAGTTCAAAACAGTTAAGAAGATGGAAGTAACAAATCCAAACGGTGGTTATGTCATATGTAATGACGCTTCTGGGTTGCGGCTTCAATCGGTGGCCACGGAGCTTGTGGACATCGCCAAGTTGAAGGATTTTATTAATGATTTATTTGGTTCAAAAATAAGCAGAGTAGATGTTGACAGAACTAAAGACACAAGCAATGCACAAGTTACTCTTAAAATAGAATGTAAAGGCAAAACTTTCAGCATTTTGGTCAGAGATGAAGCTCCGGCGGATCTTGGTTGCCACGTTAGTGTTTCGGGCAAACCAGGTGTTTATCTTCTGCCAAAATCCGCAGCGGATCCGCTTTTTTATTCTCATTTGGATTTTGTTTCAAAAGGATTGTTCAAGAATTTTGATGTTAGTGGCAATTTTGATGAAATGGTTTTTCTGGACTCTGGTGCGGATGCAGTTAGTGTTTTGAAAACAGCAGAAGAAAATTCTTTGGTGGTGACTAACAAAGGGAAAAAGATGCTCCTTTTGGATGCGTACAACGATCAGATTAACAAATTAGTTGGGTTGCAGGCCAATGCGGTGAAGGTGCTAGATCCAACACGAGAAGATCAAGAGACTTGTGGTGTTTTTACTCCGTATTTTCAGATAACAATAAAACGTGGAGCCATCTCAGAAACCATCAGAGTTAGCGAACCAGTTGACAATATGTGCTTTGTTTTGAGCGGTGATGGGCGTCGTATCCTTGAGTGTAATGCAGCGGATTTTGATTTTTTGAAGACAAAGTTTGATGACCTTTGTAAGAAGCGTCTTGTTGAGGAGAATCTGGATAAAATCAAGAGTTTGGTGATTAAAAAGCAAAAAAAACATTTGAATGTGAAATTGCAAAATGCGTCAAATAGTGTGGAGGTAAACGGTAAGGAATCCACTGATGAGAAGATTATTTTGGGTTTGAATGATTTGCTTAAGTTACTAACCGAATTCCCGCTCAAGGAGAGTGTTTTGGGCGAATTGAACGAAGATAAACAACCGGAACTTTCCTTTGAGATTGGGTATGAATCTGGCGGGTTGGACAGTTATGAGTTTTGGGTGAACGATTCTAACGTGCATGTCAAATATGGCAAAAATGGTCTTTGCTTGGCGGCATTGGAGTCTGACCTGAAAAAGTTATTGGACGCGGTTGACACCTTGATGGCAGATGCAGAAGCAACTGGTTTGCGAGTTTGAATTTGGGAGTTTAAAAAATTGGGAGAATTGTTAGTGTGTCGCAGTTTCGGAGCTGCTTTTGAGGACGTTCGTAAGGTTTGGGGGTTGAATTCCGGTGAAAAAGTAATGATAGCAGGGCCTTGTGCGATATATGATGCTGTTTCGTTCGAAGAGACGGTGGCGTTTTTGAAAAGCTGGGGAACAAAACTTGTTCGTGCGGCGGCTTTTAAACCAAGAACATCTCCTTTCCTTATTCATTTCAGGGTTTGGGACATGATGCAAAACAGATTATTCAAGCAGTGAAGAAAAAATATGAAATGCGCTGTGTCACCGAAATAATGGACCCGAGAGCACTCGCAGACATCTTGGAATATGCTGATGTTTTGCAAATTGGAGCCAGAAATATGCAGAATTTCAGCTTGCTGAATGAAGTGGGTGGCTGTGGAAAGCCAATATTGCTGAAACGGGGATTTGCCTCCACTTTAGAGGAATTTATGCTGGCTGCGGAATATCTGGCAGTTCGTGGCAGCAGGTCAATTACCCTTTGTGAACGCGGAATAAGAGCTTCTCAGCCACATGTGCGGAATATGATTGATATAGCGGCGATTCCACTTTTGAAAGTTGAAACAGATCTGCCAATTATCGTGGATTTGAGCCATTCTCTCGGGCGAACGGATATTGTGTGTGAAGTTGCTCGAGGGGTTATGGCAGCTGGTGCAGATGGAATTATGGTTGAAGTTATAAAAGAACCGAGTAAAGCAGCTTCTGATGCAAAACAACAACTTGATTTTGGCGAGTATTCACAGCTGCTGAATGCGCTTAAAATAAGGGATTAGGTCTGATTACTTTCCGAAATAATTAAACCACTACAAAACATTATGGCAACTTTGCCGTTTTTTGTGACTTGCTTATTTTCCACAATTGTGTTAGAATTTTCTCTCAGAGTATATTCGGAAAGGAGAGTTGTCCGTCCAAAATTTCTTTTGGTGGTTATTTATGTTATGACAAATTTAAATGATATTTTTACTAAGGTATGTGAATATTGTAAGGGGCAGATTTCCTCTGTTGGGTATAATCTGTGGATAGATGTGATCGATCCGATTAGTATGGAGCATGATGTTGTTAACTTGGGGGTTAAGAGTTCTTTTCAGAAAAAAATCATTCTAGATAAGTATTCGACTTTGTTGCATTCTGCGTTTGAGGCTATTTTGGGGTTTCCGATAAAAATCGAGATCACCTGCAACGATGACAATCTGCAAAACAAGAGGTTATCTCGCAAAAATTCGTTTGATGAGTCGTTTTTGCAAGAAGACGCCGAAAAGCAAGAGCCAATTATTAATAATTATGAATATTGTTTCGCAAACTTCATTGTTGGGCCTTCTAACAAGTTTGCCCACGCGGCAGCGCTTGCGGTTGCTGCCAATCCCTCTGGTGCCTATAATCCCCTGTTTATTTATGGTGGGTCGGGGCTTGGGAAAACGCATCTTCTGTGTGCAATTTGCCACGAGATGCTGGAAAACAATCCTAAGTTCAATGTGCTTTACGTTAAGGGCGAAGAGTTTACAAACGAATTAATTGAAGCCATCGGGCGTGATTCAACAAAAGGTTTTCACGACAAATACCGCAAATCCGATGTTTTGTTGGTTGATGATATCCAGTTTATTGCGGGTAAAGAGCGCACTCAAGAGGAGTTCTTTCACACTTTCAATGAGCTTTATCAGGCGGGACGGCAGATTGTTTTGACTTCTGACAGGCCGCCCAAAGAGATCAGAACTCTTGAAGATCGGTTGCGCACGCGCTTTGAATGGGGGCTGATTGCAGACATTCAACCTCCGGATTTTGAAACTCGTGTTGCGATAATCAGACGAAAAGCCGAAGTTTTAGAGATTAAAATTCCAGACGACGTTGCAGAATATATAGCTAACAGAATAAAAAACAACATTCGGCAGCTTGAAGGGGCTGTTAAGAAGTTGAAAGCTTATAGGACTCTTGCGGGTACGGTTCCTTCTGTGGCGATTGCTCAAACGATTACCAAAGATATCTTGACCGAAGAGCAGCCACTCGAGTTGACCTTTGAAAAGATTATTAGCGAAGTTGGCCGAACATTTGGAGCCACTGCTTCCGATCTTAAGTCTCAAAGGCGTGCTGCTCAGATTTCCAAAGCTCGTCAAGTCGCGATATATGTGGCGCGGGTGATTTTGGAATTGCCAACGGCGGCAATTGGTGAATATTTCGGCGGGCGAGATCATTCCACGATAATTTATTCACTTTCTAAGATCGAAAAAACGCTCAGACAGGACGTTAAACTTAGAGAGATCGTTGATGACATAATAAAGAACATTAAGAAGTGATCACTTTGTGTTCTGTTTAATGTGCTTAAAAATTAATAAATATTTTGAATTAATTTGGCTTATTCTCCGAAATTGTGTTTTTGGATTAAAAATGTATTGACAAGCCATATATATTGTGATAAACTAAGTAACATAGAGAACCAGGAGGTCTGGTTCCGAAATTTGAAATCGAAAGAAGAAAGAGGGATTTTTATGAAAACCAAGAAAATGGCATCGTTTTTGCTGTGCACAGCGGTTGTGGCTAGTGCGATTTCCCTTTCACCAATTGTTGCGGCCGGTCGTCGCGACGACGTAACTATCAACGAAGAATTCCATAAGAGTGAAGAGCGCGAGCGGCAGCGGGTGGAGGCGGAACAAGAAATCGCGACCCGGCGCAAGTTGCTGTGTTGCGCGGAGCGGGAAGACAGCCGACAAAACGAGTACAAATCAGCGCAATGCGCGCGTGAGCTGCGTGAACTGGCGGAAGCGCTGAAAGCATGTGTGGCTCGCGGTCGGACGCTCCTCAACGAGCGCCAAGCCGCCATACGAAACTAGCGCACCTCAGAGCAACGCACCCAAGCGTCACGCACACTGACGGAAACGCTGAAAGAGATCGGCGATCTTGCTCTGGCGGAGGCCGGTGCCGACCGGCGCCAAAAAGGCGAGCCGGCAGCACGCACGATCGGAGCACAGGACGAGGTATTTCGTCAAATGGCGCTACAGCCGATGGTGCACCGGCAAGTGCAGAGCAGGCAAGCGTTATTGCAGTCTTTAGCGGAAGCTTCTCCAAGCGCGCAGCGCAGCAAGCCTCTGTTGCAGTGGGGCGAGGAGCTCTGTGAGCGCATCATGCTAGAGTCGATACGCCGGAGGCAACTCGAACGCGAGGGGCCGGCTCTGGTTGCGGCCACCGACGCGCAGAACGAAACGTAAGTCGCTGCCGAAGGCAATGCGGTTAATCCGGCGGCTATGCAAACGCCGGCAGAATCGACGCCGCCAAACGCTTTGTTGCCTAACTCGCTCGCGGGATCCGCCGACTCACCAGCGACAAACTTTTCCGTATCAACAGATTCCACATTGCCGGATTTGATTTTCGAAACAACAACAGCATCGGTAGACGGAAGTGACATGAGTGGCAGCAACAACTCACAAACAACGACAGGTGGGAGTGCAACTAGCACGAACGAATAGAGGGTATATGCAATCTTCGAAATTTGAAATCGAAAAAAGAAAGAAGGATTTTTATGAAAACCAAGAAAAAATTAACATTATTGCTGGGCACAGCGGTTGTGGCTAGCGCGATTTCCCTTTCGTCAATTGTTGCGGCAGGCCGGCGGGAAGGGACACCACCACCAGCGGCGCGTGCGGTTGGTGGACAGCCCGGGTTTCCAACTCTGCGTGCTATGGCGCGACTCCTGCTGGCGGAGCATAGGAGCTCGCAAGAGGTTCTGACCGGTTCTGCCGGCGGCAACCGAAGCGAAACGCAGCGTGCGGAAACGCCGGGCACGGCGGTTCAGAACGGGCCGCGCGCGCGCAGCAACGGTCTCCAACGAGCGTCGGGAGAAGAACCGGCAAGCGATGAACGAGCCGACGAGAACCCATTCCCCGAGTCATTGGTACTCGCCATCGACGAAGTGATTCGAAAAGCTGATGACATCGTGCCGCTCGTGCGCGCGGAGCTGGACGCGCGCGGGTTGCCCACAGACGGCCTGTGGAAGGCATTTGTGCAAGTGGACCACTTGCGCTTGTCGTTGATAGGTCGCGGTTCCGTTCTGCTTGCCGTTGGCCAGGACGTGACTGAACAACAACGCGATAGCGAAGCGCAGCGCAACGAACATCAAGAGACATCGCAGAGAGTTGCGGGTTAATCCGCCTGCTACTCAAACGCCGGTAGAATCGACGTCAACAGACGCTTTATTGCCAAACTCACTCTCAGAATCCGTTGACTCATCAGCGACAGGTTTGGGGTTAACAAATTCAGCATTGTCGAATTCGATTTTCGAAACAACAAACACGGCATCGCTAGATGGAAGTGACATGAGTGGCAGCGCCGACTCACAAACAACGACAGGCGGGAGTGCAACTAGCACGAACGAATAGTAGAGTATATGCAATTAGAGAAGAAAAAAGAGAGGCCATCCGGAAGGGTGGCCTCTCGGCGAGTTCGCTTTATTGTGAAGATCTTGAACAGCTTCTAAAATTTTGAAGATTCAAAAATTTCTTTTGCGATCTCTTGTGCTTTTATGAGCAGGTTGGCATTGTGGCAATCTGCAAGTTTAAAACTGAATGTTCCATATTGTTTGGTGCCAAAAAAATCACCTGGCCCCCTGATTTCAAGGTCAAATTCTGCAATTTCAAAGCCATTTGTGTGCTTTGCCACAAACTCCAGGCGTTTTTTCACTGCGGGGATGCCGCTGTCTGACAGCAAAATACAATAAGATTGCAGATCACTTCGGCCGATTCTTCCTCGCAGCTGATGCAATTGTGCAAGGCCAAATTTTTCTGCATTTTCGATGAGGATAACTGTCGCATTTGGGACATCAATTCCAACTTCGATTACGGTTGTTGAAACAAGAATCTGGGTTTGTTTCTCTTTGAAATCTTGCATTATTTGTTCTTTTTCTTTTTGTTTCAGCTTTCCGTGAATAAACCCAATTTTATAGTCGGCAAATGGACCCTCTTGCAGTTCTTTTGTGTGCTTGATTACCGATTTCAAAGATTCGACTGATTCATCCTCCAGATCGTTTTCGTCCTCGGCTTCGATCAGCGGGCAGACAATGTAACACTGTCTGTTGTTTTTTAGTTCCCGCTTTATGAAATTATAAATTCTGTCGCGGTAGCTTGAATCCACAAAGCAGGTCTTCGCTGGCTTTCTGCCCGGCGGCATTTCGTCGATAATTGATATATCAAGGCCGTTATATGCCATCATAGCCAGAGTTCTTGGGATTGGTGTCGCAGACATGATCATAATGTGTGGGTTTGGCCCTTTGGCTCCTAATTTTTGCCGCTGCGCAACGCCAAATTTGTGTTGTTCATCCACAACCACCAGGCCCAAGTTTTTGAATTCAACCAGATCGGAAATTAGCGCGCACGTGCCAACAGCGCAATCAACCTCACTCGTTCTTATCTGTTCTCGGATTTGGGTTTTTTTCGCTTTTGTGAGATACCCTGAAAGAATTTCAACTTTTATACCAAGGGATTCAAACAATTTTTTTATGTTGCCATGATGTTGGGTTGCCAAGATTTCGGTTGGTGCCATGATTGCCGCCTGATACCCATTTTTGCAGGCGATATATATGCCGGCTATAGCTACCAGAGTCTTTCCGCACCCCACATCGCCTTGAATTAATCTGCGCATGACCTTTTTTTCTTGCATGTTTGAAATTATTTCGTCGATTGCTCGTTTTTGCGCATTTGTGGGCTCAAACCCAACCGCTTCATAAAGTGGGGCAAGATCAACATTTTCAATTTGCACTTGGCTCGGGATTTTCCGTTTATCTGTAAGTTTCAGAATATTGAGGCTAAAGTTAACTAACTCATCCAGTGCTAATCTTTTTTTTGCCGCTATAAGTGCCTCTTTGTTTTTTGGGAAGTGGATATTTTGAAACGCATATTCTAAAGTAACGAGATTCATCTCTTCTTTCGTCTTTTGCGAGATTAAATCTTGAAAGTGAGGAAGTTGCTGCAGTGCATCCTTGATGGTTGCCGCAACCATTCGGGAATTAAGACCTGCAGTCAGATTATATAAAGGTTGCATTGTTAAATCTGTTTCGAATTTCACAAACGATTTTAACTGCATTTGTAAAATTCCGTACGCTCTTGTTATTTTCCCCCAGAATAGGAACTCTTCGCCCAGAACGAGCGCTTGGTATACATATTTTGCATTGAAAACTTTAACGTCCATCAGGTCTTCACCGTCAGTGATCGTGATTGTGTAGATCAGCAATCTTTTTTTGAGTGTGCTTTGCCTTTTGATAACTTTGCCATTTATTGCAAACGTCCCTTCGTCTCTGACCTCTCCTATTTTCAGAGGAGCGTTAAAATCTATGTAATTTCTGGGGAGATGCCAAATTAAATCGTCAATCGTGTGTATGCCTAATTTAGCATAGAGTTTCTGCCGTTTTTCTCCTACATTTTCAAGTTTTTTCACTTTGTCAGAAACATTCAGCATCTTAAATTTCTTCCTTCGTCTGTTTTTATTTTGGAGTCCAGCAATTTTCTCTCACATCTTTCAATGTTTTTCGCCTTTTCCATTATATCAAAAAATATTTTTTAGTGCCACCTTTTTGTTCAAGATGAAGGGGTGCTCTTTTTATAAGCTGCAAGTCGGGGTTGTAAGTTGTTTTGATTGCTTCCGTGAAATCAAAACAATGATGTTATTCAAGTAACACAAACATAAAATTTCCAAAATATAGAAACAAAACGAGCAAAGTTAACAAAAATTTAACAACTGCAAAATGGTTATGTGATAGACTACTGTCAATCAGCATTGTGTATAGAATATTCTTTGAAGAAAAGTAAAAAATATTAATTCTAACCATATATGGTTGCGTATTAAAATGCGCAATGTAGATTGGTGGAAGAGTTTATGTCTAAGAATAATGTTTTTTTGAACAAATGGTGTGAATTAATTTGTGTTTTATTAGACGATTTATTCAAAAACGGAGTGACTGGCAGAAATGATGTTTTGCGGCTGCAGAATTTAAGTGATTATAAGGTAAAGGAATATTTAGCTAGATTTAGAGCTTTGAATGACTTGGATTTGTGGCCTAAATGCGGGCTAAAAGATGTTTTTAAGTTATTTAAATTGAGTGAATTTGAAAGGTTTTGTTTGGTCTTTGGTTTTTTGTTTAAAGAAAATCGAAGGGTTCGGAACAAGGTTTTGCGAGCCCAGGGTTCTTGGGGAAATGGTTTGTTGGTGGAGTTTTGTGAGGAAATTTTTGAGATTTGCTTTAAGATGAATGGAAAAATTCAAAGAGAATCATTAAAAATGAGACTTTTGGGGCTGAAAAAACGAGACGGCGTTGAAGTTTTATCTGTGGGTGTTTTGCTTGTTGAATATGTGAAGGGGCTTGAAGGTAGAGATGATTGGCCCAGCGGAGTTTCTTGGTTTGGTTTGTGTGAACCCATTGAAAAGTTGTTTGAATTTTCGACGCAGAGGGAACTGGGGTTTTATTTGGCAAAAATCAGAAGCTTCGAAAGCGGGAATAACTTGTTGATTCTGGAAGGTGATAGGTTTTCTGGCAAAAAAACACAGCTTGCTTTGATGGCAGAGAAAAACGACATGCCAATGCTTTTGGTTGATTTTGAAATTTGGGAAAGTTTCGAGAGAGAAGAATTGGAATGGGCTTCGCTTGATGTTTGCCTCAGAGTGATTTTGAGAAATGCTTGGTTATGTTTTGAGAATGTTGGCAAGAGGCCAGAAAGCAGAAGAACTTTATATGTTGTGGTTAAAATTTTAAAGCGTTATGTTCGTTTTTTTAGCATTGCAGTAACGGAAGATGTCGATTTTTTGAAGGTAGTTGAGAATTATACAGTAACAAAGTTCAGGTTGGCTCGTTTGCGTGGCAAGAGTTGTGAACTTTGTTGGAAGCACCTCTTGGGTGTTTATGGTTTGCGCTTCGATGCAGCTGATTTGGTTTCTCGAAATTTTCTGTTTGTAGTGGGTCAGATTGAACAGGTTATTAAGAGGATGAGATTACTTGGTAAGGCAAATGACGAGGTGAGTTTACCTCAGGTTTTGAAAATATGTCAAGAAATCTCTGGGGAGAACTTTGGAGAAAAGGCAAAAAGGATGAATAGTGCATTCAGTTGGGAAGACCTGGTGGTGACCGAAGAATGCAAACAGGCTTTAAAGACGGTTTGCGACCTTGTTAAGTTTTCGAGTGTGGTATATGACGAATTGGGATTTGGGAGAAAGATGGCATACGGGCGCTCGACTTCGGCTTTGTTTTATGGGGCGCCTGGAACCGGGAAGACCATGGCGGCACAGGTGATTGCGAACGAGATAGGGCTGCCACTTTATAGGATAGATCTTTCTCAAATAATTAGTAAGTATATAGGCGAAACAGAGAAAAGATTAAACGAAATTTTTGATATTGCGAAGCGAACCAATGTGATTTTGTTTTTTGACGAGGCGGATGCCTTGTTTGCAAAGCGAACGCAGGTGGCGACTTCAAATGACAGGTTTGCTAATGTGGAAACGTCGTTTTTGTTGCAGAAAATAGAGGATTATTCTGGGGTTGTGATTTTGGCAACTAATCTTCTTGCGAACTTTGATGACGCATTTAAAAGAAGAATAAAGATAATGGTGAATTTTGCTTTACCAGACGAAGGCATGAGGTTAAAACTGTGGGGTAGTGTGTTTCCGAAAGAGGTGGATGTGAGCAGATTAGATTTTGGCTACCTTGCGGAAGAGTTTGAAGTTTCTGGAAGTGTTATTAAATCAGCTGCCTTGCTTGCTACTTTCTTTTGTGTTAAAGAAAATGTGCCTCTTTCGATGGAGCAGGTGTTTGTAGCACTTAAAATTGAAATGAGCAAGAGTGGACAACTGGTGTTTGACAAGGATTTTAATGTGTGATGGTTGTGTGTTTGCAAAGGGGTGGGTGTGATTATGGAGCATAAATCTCAGAAAGAACCTCAAAAAGAAGCTGGGGAAAAGGGCAAAAAAAAGCCACAAGCTGCACAGAAGAAAGCGCATTCCCAATTGCCGTCATATAGCCTGGAGTTCAAAGAGTCTGAGAAACGAAATTTGGGGTTGGGACTAGGATATAAAGATCAAAATTTTAGAGAATTGGCGCAGAAAAACGTTAATTGGCGGAGTTGGCTAACAAAAAAGGATATGTTGCTTTTTCTGCGAAGACAATTTGAGGCGGCGAAAGGGTCCGATGCCTTTAAGTCGCTTGGAACTCAGAATCAAAACGATGTTATTAAGTTGGATGCGGCGCTGCGATATTTGGAGGGATTTTTGAACAGAAGAATGGATAACGAAATCCCCGAATTAATTACGAGGTCGTATCTGGGTTTGAACAGGGTAAGCCTTGGTTTGAGGAACGAAACTGAAAAGCAGGTTCGGATTGCTCTTCGTGATTCCGAAGAGGTTAAGGATGTTTCGTCTGATATTTGTCGCTTGGTGTTCATGAAAGGGTGGCATGGTTTACCATATAAAATTAGGCGGATGCTGTGGCGTGTTACGAAATGGGGCGTTGAAGAGGCAAATTTCAAGGTGGAAAATCAAGAATCAGTTAACATGAATGATAACGTTGCTGTGGATTCAATTGAGTTTAGACGTTTGTTGGATGAGAAAAAGAGGTTGTTGGAAAGCAAGGAGCATGAGATTGCTCGATTGGGACGCAAACACTCTGGAGTTAAGAAGCGATATAAAACAGAAAAAGATATTATGCGCAGGGTTCCGAAGGTTTCTTTGTTGCAGAGAGCCCAAGATGCTTTTGCTTCTTTGATGGGTTGTGGGGCTAAAATTAGGCGTAATCCGGAAATGGCTACTGAGGGAGCGCGTAGTAAATACAGAGCCACTAAAGAACAGACTGATTATGACAGGATTTCTTTGTTTTATGACGAAATGTTTGCCCGGGTTGATGAAAAGTTGGATCTATTTATTATGGTTCGTAAGAGAAGATTTGAGGATAACGAATATGGCGGGACAGCTGATAGACCGATCTTTAAAAATTGCATAGCGGATGCGGCGAGACCATGCGAGCGATATATGGATACTTTAAGGCAGATTGTTGACAAAACGCGCGAGCTCGCTGTTCCCCATAGTTTTGCGGTTGCAGGTGACGGAGATGCGAATGAGGTTTTGCCGGCCTTGAGAAGTTTTTCACAGAAGGCATTAGATGTTATTTGGAGTTGATGTTGGGGGTAATGGCTTGGTGACAACAGCGGAAGTTTTGGAATGTCTTGAGTTTGTTTTTCGCGACAATGGATTCGAGAACATTTTCAAAAGAGAATTGGATTTGGGTGAACAAGGGAACAAAAGTGTGCTTATTGCTGTTTCTGCTGTTGAAACAAACTTAAGAAAGGCCGATGTGATTTATTCGGTTTGTCAGGTGGGTGGAGAAGAAGATGAAATTGGAGTTTTTAGGTTTGATATAGAGATAGAGGGGCCACGCACAACAGAGCATTTTTCGAAGTTGTGTGAATATGTTTCAATGATAGCTCCATATATGTTGCTAGGTTCGATTTATGTGCAAAAAAGCGAGGGTGATGTTAAAGTTCATTTGGGTTACGATGCAGTTATCAGTTTGAAGCTAGCTCATGTTGACATTAAGGCGCTGCTGACTTTGATTTTATCGATGCTCTCCTGTGGTTTAACACTTTTGGTAAAACGTTTTTATGAAGTTGCGGTTGGCAACTTTGAGATTTTGGAAGATGTTGATTTGTTTAAACAAGATCTGGAGAACTTGGGTTCTTTGCGGGGCTGAAGCCCTAATAAAACTTACAGAGGAAGGAAAATGTAAATATGTTGGGTGGTAGTTTTTTTCCGTTTGTTAAAAATAGGTTTTATTGTGGGAAGTTGTTGACTTCCAGTGACTTCACAGAGGAGCAGAAATATCTCAACAACAAAAGAAGGTTTTTGAACAAGATAATGTTTGGGCAAGGTGTGGTCAGTGGTTTTTATACCTATGCAATTGATGATACCACCCTGATGATTGAATCTGGGGTTGCTTTGGATTCACATGGCCGCGAGGTTGTTTTGGAAAAGTCGCTTGTGAAAAAACTTTCAACAATTGACGGCTTTAATGACATAAAAACAGGCAGATTGGGGTTGTTTGTTGAATATTGTGAACGGGAAATCAATCCACTTTATTCGCTGGCAAGGAATGAATCGGGTAAGGAATATGAATATAATCGAATAAGTGAAGAACTTAGGTTTTTTGTCAAGGACATGCAGGATGGTGAGACTAGGTGCAGTGGAGTGGATGAAAAATTCATCGATTCCAAAGTGCTTTATGAAGATGTGGATTTCAGATTGAGGGTAAAAGTCCCGCGGTTTGCTTGCAGGGACTATGAGACGAATGTTGTTGCTTGCCTTGAAAAGCTTTCAGATTCAGATTTAGATTTTTCGGGTGAGTGGTTGGTTTATTGCCCCGGATTTGTTTGTGAAAGCGGAGACAACAAAGTCGCTTTTAAGATGGACAAGGTGAAACTGGAAAAAGGAGAAACGTTTGAGCTTTCGCAAAGTGTGAAGTTTGAAGGAACAAATATATCGGACAAAACAACATTCATTGTTAAGGAAGGCTCTGCCAAATTTGTTGTTGGCAAAAACAAGGCAAGTGTGCCCGAAAATGTGTTTTTGACAATTGAGATAAGAAAAAGCAAACCGCTGGATTTGGTTAAAGAACAAATAACAAATTTGTCGATGGAACAGTTATTGGCGGAAGATGGACATTCGATTTGTGTGGCAGAAATCGAATTGGTTAAAGTTGAAGCTAAAGCATATGTTATAAACAAAGTGACACGTCCGGATGTTTACAGCCAGATATACATACCGATTCAGCAATATGCGATTGCTAAGATGCTTCAGTTTTACCCAAAAACTGATTCGGTTGGCGGGCTTAGTCCAGTGATAGAAAGCGTAAAACCTGAATATGATGGCAATGTGAGGCTGGTTTCCACATTCAATTCTGTGATTGCGTCGGGTAGTGTTGAAATACCGATCACGCAGAATATCAAGCCTGGCAAGGTGATTTATTCCGATGAGATTATGCACAGTCTAGGTGCTGGAGATGTTTTTGTTGACGTGGGTGTTGAATATGTGTTGAACAGCAAAGGAAACAATGTAAGCAGAAAGATTGTTTATGGGGATAGTAGCGTATTTAAAGATAGTTTGCCGGGAACTATACATGCGTCCAAGGCAGTCAAAATTATGTGTGAAAAAGGAACGTTTGTTGTCGGAATCAGATTTGATGAACCAGCTAACATTTCTTGTGTGAAGTTGAAATGGTTTGCATTTAAAACTCCGGACTTTAGCAGCGTTGGTGAAGAAGATCAGTCACAAGAAAAATCGATATATGTCAAAAAGGATACTTTGGTTGTTGTGCCTAACGAAGTGGTGTGCATCGATGTTGGCTTTAATAACATGGGTGCGACAACGCTCAAATATGATGTTGTGGATAAAGATGGTGGAGTTGTTGATGTGTATAGTGCGCCAAACAAAGAGGGGGTCTATGAGGTCAGAATTTCTTGTACTAATGAGCCGGACATATATACTTATGCGTATGTAATTGTTATAAAGAAGGATGTTTAGGATGATGGACCTCTTTGGCAGAACGTTAGGAGAAGTTCGACCGGTTGCAGACAATGATATCAATGAAGTCGCGGTGTATAAAGATATCAAGACTGGCGACAAGTTTGTGGTGGTCAGGTTGAAGGATAGAGGAATCACAAAAAAGGTTCTGCAAATACTTTATGACAAAGATGAAAACAGTTTTTTGCCAAGTGAACTTTTTGTTGGTGGGGTTGTTGATAAGGGTGACATGATGTTAGTTTTTAACTACCTGCCAGAGCGTCGGTTGTTTTCTTATCTTAAATCGGATTCTTACTCTGCGCAGTATACAGTATCTGTGATAAGAAGTTTGGTTTTTAAGTTGATATCATTGAGGGTTCCTCCACCATTTATAAGATTGTTGCTTGCCAAAGATAATATCAACCTCAAAGAGGATGGTAGTGTATATTTTGGGACCCTGTTGGACTTTGAGATGATGGATTTTG
The DNA here is from genome assembly GCA_026001145.1 of Clostridia bacterium. GTDB lineage: Bacteria > Bacillota > Clostridia > Oscillospirales > Ruminococcaceae > BNZN01. The sequence continues at coordinate 68,373 of BNZN01000002.1, forward strand.
AGACGAGCGAACAAGATTGTGTGAGTGTGTGTCTGGACGTTGTAAATAGCATTATTTTGGAGTTTGATATCGGGGAAGATAAGAGATATAAAAATTTGGAAGCTATAAAGTTGTTTCTTAAGAAATATAAGAATGGTTCATATAACTCTGTGGTGGAGATTTATAATGATTTTAAGTTGAAAAGGCTTACGATTCCTCATTTTTATGATAATTGGTACGCTGCTTTTTTAAAGCCGAGTAGATTGTTTAAAATTGGGAAGATATTGGTGATAGCAACACTTATTTGCGCCGCTCTTATGCTGGCTAGTTGGTTGCTTGATAAGAGTCCGTTTATGATTGGTTTTAAAAATCGAAAATTGAGTGTTATTGGCACGGTGGACATGATGTCGGAAAGATGATGAATTAGATATTTTTTGTGCTATTAATAATCTTATTAGTATTAAGCAAACCGGAGGTGAAGCCAGGTGAAAAGCAAGACGAAAAAGATGCTTGGATGGATTTCTCTAGTAGGAGTGTTGATGGCTTATGTTGTGGGTGGTGTTGCCTACAACATGTTCAATCAAGGTGAAGTGTGTGAGTGTGAAAGAACCGTTGAACCAACTGATGATGGCAGATTCTATATGATGAAGAACAATGATTATAGTTCCGAAATTTTTCAGTTTGATAGCACCGGAACTATTTTGAAAATATACACAGAGAGAAATAGGTGGCCTTTGTCTTTGTGTCAGACTTCGTTCGAAGGAGTTATGAATTCAGATGGGTTGCACCTTTATTTTTTGAGAACCCACCGTAATGTGGCAACAAATTGCATAGAGCAATATGAGATTGTCAGATTGGAAGATAGTGGGACACAGTTAGTTGCAAGGGATGTCTATACACCAGGGCCGGGTAAAGATCTGCCACAGGCTTGTGCCATAAGAGTTGAGGATGAGAAGGTTTATCTTACCTCTTTGTGGAGTGACAGGAAGATGGTTCAACTGGAAGAATTTGATGTGCTCGATTCGGGGGAATTATTCCTAAGGTCAACGAAAAAGTATGCTTCTCCGAATAAGGAGACAGTTGACAAAGCGATTTATTTACGCGGGAAGGTTGCTATTGTTTCGAATACGGGGAAGATTTATCTTGCCGATGATTCTTCGGATCCGATTATTATATACCCGAAAGCAAGTGGGGATCCGAATGTGCCCACAGTTCAAAATGTGGTAGATTTTATTGCAGAAAACAATTCAGAGATTATTTTCTCGGATTCTGAGCCAAATTTGGTCTATAGATATAGTCTTTTGACTGGCGAAACGACCCAAAGTAGCGTAGCACAGTTCATGCACTCAGATGAGCTGTATACCTATGACATACTTTATGCTAGTGTGGATAATGAAAGAAATTATGCTGCAATTGCAACGAAAACTACCTATGATAATGCGAAGGTTTATTCTTGGAACAGTGGTGAGGGTTCACTAGTTGTTCCCACTTTCCGAGTGCCCTTAAAGGTAGCAATAAGCATGTCTGCAGGGTTCATTTGGGTTTCGTGCGCTGTTACGTTGCTTGTGGTAATAATATATAGAATCTTTGGGTATGTGATAAATAGAAAGCGGAAAATTGTCTTCAGATTTATAAAGATTGTTTCTGTGTTTGTTGGTGGTATTTTGATGTTTTTGGGAGTGAATGAATATAGAGAAATTTATGCGGCTCATTATAACACAAGGCGGAAATTGGCCTTTGAGCTAAGCAACCAGATTTTAGATAAAATACCTAGCGATATGGTGAAGAAATTGGGCAGGAACAGGTCAAGTTATTCGGAAGATTACAATGTGGTGCTAGAAAATTCGGAGATTGCGAACATGCAGGCAAGTGTCACCAAGAACGGGGATGGGATTTGTTATTATAACCAGGTTTTGGTGCTCAGCAATGAGGGAGATCTTTTGATTGGTCCCTCAAGTTATAACGGTTTTCTTATGCCAATTGAGAATATATATACAAGGGCCGATTGCGACCTTTTTTATGACACGTCAAAAACAAGCGAAACGCGGGTTGGGGACGTCGACAATGATTATGGCACGTGGATAGCATGTTCTATGCCGATCAAAGATAAAAATAACGACGTTGTTGGAGTGCTAGTTACCTTAGTAGATACTGATGTAAATTACGATGTTGCGGTGGATGTGTTCCAGTATTGCGCTGTGGCAGGCAGTGCACTGGTCTTGTTGGTCTTTTTGATATATTTTTTCTTCAAAAAAGTGTTGATACCGCTAACCGACCTGGAAGAATCGTTCAAAGAAATTGCCAAAGGAAACTATGGGGTGCGGGTTTTGGGTGATTTAAATGACGAGTTTTCGAGCATTAACTCGACATTCAACAAAATGTGCGAAGAGGTCTCTAGTAGTGTATATAATTTAAGGCAGATTAAAGAAAACTATAATAAATTCGTTTCAGAAATAGTATTTAAGATGTTTAAAGAAACGAATATCAGTAACATAAATGTGGGAGATAGTGTTGAGGCTGACTCCGTTTATGTGCTTCAAAGCGTTGGAGATTTGTATGATAATGAGCTAACCAAACCTTTTGTTAGGATGAGTGGCGGTAGTGCAGTTACTTTTCTGGATCGATTGTTTAGAGTTGTGAATAAATGTGCGGCGCGTAGTGGAGGGGCAGTTCTTGCCAACACTCTGGGGTTGGGAATTTTACGGGTTTTGTTTGAGCAAAACAAGGCAAATGAAGCGATCGATTATTCTTTGGATGTGTCAGGTGCTATTATGGCGAGCTTTGACGAGATAACAAATTTGGATTTTGTAACACTGATTCACAAAGATAGGGCAGTTTTTGGCATAATTGGAGATGAAAATAATGCTTTTCCAGTCTTTAATTCTCGTGATATAGAGAGGTTAGTGAGAATAGTCCCGAAATTGAGGAAAATCGGCGTTAAAACGGTTGTTACGCGCTCTTTGGTTGACGAAGTCAAGAAGAAACATAGTGTGAGGTATATAGGTTTTGTTGGAACACCGGGGCTTGAAAGGCGGTTCGAGTTTTTTGAGATCTTAGATGGTTACGATTCAGGTGAGAAAAGTCAAAAACTGTCTACTAAGGCAACCTTCGAGAACGGGATAAAGATGTTTTATTCGGGTGAATTTTATGAGGCGAGGTCGGAATTCTCTAAGGTATTACAAGAATGTGCCGGTGATGAGGTGGCGAAATGGTACCTTTTGATGTGCGATAAATATTACGCTAATCCTGATACGACGGTGTCATACGAGTTGTTAAGTGACGAAATTTATTGATTGGCATTTCAAAAATCCGATTCTTTCGTCGGAGGTGAGCATTCATGCATCCTATCTTTAGCAGCTTTGGAACCATTTTTAGCAGAATTAAGGGTAATTTTGCCGGGATTTTCACGTCTTTTTCTAACCGCAATGTTAATGAGGTACAGAAAGTTTCTGCAGGGGCTGCAAATAAACTTGATATTTCGAGAAAATTGTCCAGCAAGGTGGATTCTTTGAGGGAGAATCTGTTCTCACTAAAAAAACCAAAGAGTTTGGACGATTATTACCGTTTTGGTGGGTTTTTGCTTTCAAAAAAATTGGGCAAAATGTTATTCGTGCTGGTTTTGATCGTGTGTTTGTGGTGCATGATATCCGTGTTCCTTCCCAAGCTAAAGTTGATGAAGAAATTGGAGCCGACTTCGGGAGCAAAAGACTGCTATTTTGATGCAAATAGTCTTAAGAATTATACGGGTTCGGTTCGGGTATCTTCTAAAAAAAACGATGCCCGTTATGAGGGCAACCTGACAGAAGGAGTGGCTGAGGGTCTTGGGGTACTATATGACAAGAACGCGAAGTTGCTTTATCGGGGTGACTTCTCAAATAACTGTTTTAATGGTAAGGGGGAATTATATTATGGTGACGGTCAGGTGCGATACATAGGGGAATTTTTGAGGAACTTGTTCAGCGGAGAAGGCACGCTTTATTCTGAAGATGGAAAGCTAAGCTATGTTGGGGCATTTTTGGGCGGGCGAAAGAATGGAAT
>BNZN01000003.1 GCA_026001145.1 Clostridia bacterium
GAAGTTTGTGTATACATTTTATTTCGAAGCGCTGGACAAACCTTATATTTTTTATTCAATTGAGAGGTTGAGTTGAGAGGTTGATTTGATATGCCTTTGAATGCATCGAAAAGGGTGAGCAGCGCTTTGCTTGCGATTTGTGTTATGTTTTTTTGGTTGGGAAACTCGTGTCTGGAAGTTGTTGCCTTCCCGCTGTTAGATATGGAATCGCTGGTTAAATTGGCAATAAATTCCGACAAAAAACTTGCAAGTTTGAAGACGAAGGTAGCATTTCAGAGCATCAAGCGCAAACGGGCACAGGAAGCGATAAAAGACATTCGAAAAAAAGAATCAACAGTACGTTTCAGTTTGTTGATTAATATAAAACTTCCGGAAAAACATGGACTTCCCAAAGAAGTTGATTTGCTAACGAAAATTCCAAAGATTGATTCAGAAACAGTTATGTTAGAGAAGGAGATAGAGGGAAGAAAGCTTGATCTGAAAGAAAAGGTGGAACATGCAGTTGTAAGGTGTTATGAGTTACAGGAAAAAATCAAGAAACTTTCCCAGGAAGTTCAAGACAAGACCCAAGGTTTGGGGAAAATGGAAAATTTGGTGTTGGTAGGCAAGGCGCAGCAAAAAGATGTGGACGCATTAAAAGCAGCGCTTGACAAAAGAACGCGGGAATTGGCTTCACTTAAGCAATCTTTTGAACGGGAAACAACAAAATTGGGTGGTTTGACTAACAAAAATCTTAACGGTAGCACATTTAAAAACCCGTTGGTGACTTGTGTGATCCCCCGAGAGAAGACACCCCAGATGATTGATTACGCCATGTTGCATCGAACTGATGTTTTTGAAGCAGAGGCGCGTAGAAAACTTGCTTGCAGAGTGGTTGATGAGGTATGGAGCGTGTATAAGGGGCAGTTTGGTGGAAATGTGGGGGCTCTTGAAAGTGCAGTGCGGTCTAAAACGCCGCTGAACTGGGATGAGGTAATAAGAAAATATAATGATATTTTTGCGAAGATTGATAAACCATGGGACAAGGTTTTCAAGTTGTGGCTTATTTTCTTTCCACTTCGTATCCCGATGGAGTGGTTCAAGGGGGAATATAGTGGAACTCGGTATTTTGATGGTGAAAAGTATCTTTTGCCTGAAGAGATGCGGCAAAGGGAGGATGCGCGAGATCAAGAGGAGATCTTGAAGAAATCTGTGAGAGAAAGTCTGGAGGAATTCGATGAGGCTGCTAGGGAGGCATATAAAGCATATAAAGATGCGCAGGTTGTTTGTGCGAGGGCAAAGCAGACTTATGAGACCGTGAAAGTAAACAATTTATTGGGTCGGGCCACTTTTGAAGAAACAGTACAGGCCGAAGAAAACTATATTTTGGCCCAGGAAGACGTTCAGGGGAGTTTGATTAGTTACAACAATGCCATAATAGAGCTGGATAAAGAAACCTGTGGTTGGGTTACCACGTTCAAAAAAGGCGAAGAGATATTGAATGAACAAACGAGTGTTGGCAATTCGCTGGGGTTACCTAAACCGCATTATGTTATAGAAAACAACATAGAGTTCTTGCAGTCTACGTTTAAACTTAGCATCCCGAAAGAAGCGGAGATTTCAGCTTCAGATTATGAGTTGTGGGTTGGTGATTTTAGAGTTGGAGATAAGAAGCCAATCTCTGAACCGATGATTCTTTTGTCAGTTGAGATCACTGGGCTCCAAAAAGTGACGGTGAAGCTTTATGATGGGGATAAGTTTGTTGATGAAGCGGATTTTGATGGCTTGGAGTTAAGTGGAGATCTGGAGTTTAAGTTGGCTGGAACAAAGAATGCATTGGCGGCTGAAGAAGCAGAGAAACAGAGAAGAGAAGAATTGTTGGCAGATGATGAAGATGTGGCTGAAAAACAGCTGGGTGATTATTTGCTCCAAGATTCTATGGCGCTTGGGCAGGGAACAATCTTTAAAACATTCAGAGTTATGCCGGAATCAACTGACATTAAATATTTTAGGATTCTTGTTAATTACGATAGTAAGCCTTTAACGAGTGGGACTATTTATGCGGTGGATGATTCGATGTTGGATTTTGATGTTATGTTTAAGGACATTTCTAAAACTAGAATATTGCTTTATGGTGCAAAGAAAGAGCTACTTTATACGGCGAAGTTAGATGATATCAGTGGAAAGTTAGTCATGGCGGATTGAGTGAGTTGATGAATTGATGCAAAGGGGTGACGACAATGGTTAAAAGTTCGAAGGCTGCTCGTGTGAAGGCGATTTTATTGGTGGTTGCTGTACTTTCTCCATTGATTATTGCACGAGCTGCGGGACCTGATCCTTCTGTAAGGCCGGAGATGGCTGATGTTGAAAATGGAACGTCGGTTATAGGCAGATGGCTGATATATCATCCTAAGCTTACGCCAGAGGTGTTGAAAGTGGCTCAAGATTCGGTTCAGGAAGTAGATCCGAATCTTCCAGAAGAATCACAAACGGGTCAAAATGATATATTTTACAAATCGGATGTTGTTACTTCTGCTGAGTTGGCGAAGAACAGTGGTGATGAAATACGCAAAAGTGGTCCCTGGTTTAAGATTAATAGCATAGACGATATTAAAGGCATTTCAACTGAGGGAGAATCAGTTCCTAATAGTCGGATGGACCAAATATATTTGATGTTTCATCTCAAACCAGATGGAAAAATATATGATCTTAAGACGGGGGAAACTGTCGATATTTATAGCTTAGAAGACCCTTATGATTTGGAGTCGTTGCCTGAACTTGAAAATCTAAAGAACAAACGTGAGGTTTGGCAATCGGATGCTGACGTGAAAAAGGCGCGAGAAAACGAAATCGCGTCTATTGAAAGAGTTCTTGCCTCAGTGCCAAAAGCTGCGGCTTTGAAAGCGGATTTGAAAAAAGAAGAGGCGCAGAGAAAGGCAGCCGAAAAAAAGCTTGCAGCTCTTGAAAACTCCCCTGCAGCAAAAGCAACAATAGCTGAGAATTTGGGTGTAGCCGCGAATGTGGAACAAATTGCAGCTTTGAAAAAAGACGTAGCAGATAAAAAAACTGAGGAGCTGAAAATAGCCGCGAATTTGAAAAAAGCTGAAGAAATGGAAAAAGCTGACAAGAACGGGGAAGCGTTTTCGAAAGAACGTTCATATTTAATTGAACAGAACGCGCCGCGTGAGGAAGTTAGTGAGTTGGACAAAATATATTCTGTAACAAGTAACAAGAGAAAGCTTTTGATTTTGAATGTTGTTGATGATCGTGTTAATTCGGAACTGCGGTATGCTATGGCACCAAGTGATTCAAAAAAAGATGAGGATAAAGAGGATGCTGGAAGTAATACACAATATCCCGAGTTGGCTACAGCATATGAAACATCTAAGCAGAAGATAAAGGAGTCTCAAGATAAATATGGGGCTGCCATTTCTGATGGCTCTGATGTGATTTCTCAGACCACAGAGCAAAAAAGGGCCGAAGTTTCCCAAAAGGCAAATGGTGGAGATAACGCTGGAGCCAGGGAGTCGATCAAAGATCTAATACATTTGGGCAATATTTCGTCGGACAGCGTTGTGAATAGACTGGATGAGATTAAAATTATAGACGAGATGCAGAAGGTGACTCTTGAAAAATATGCTGCAGCGCTGAAGGCGGGAGAATCAGCGGAATATAAACAGGATAAAGCTAATGGTGAGAACCAGAGGGTGATTGAAAAATCGAAATCAGATGCTATGGCACAGATTGAACAGTTAAACGCTGACATGGACGTGTTAGCAGGTGCAAAGGTGTTGAGGCTTGAAAGTGATGAGGAGAGAGTGGCTTATTTAAATAGCATTTCTGCGGCAGTAGCTGCTGCAAAGTCTGGAATTGCATCAGATGATTTTGCAGAAGGGTTGGCAGCAAATGCTGAAAACCTGAAAGATTCGGTTCTTACTTTGCAAACGCAAGCTCAAAACAGATTAAATGGTGGTTCCGAAGGCGATAAATTGAAAAGAGATTTGGAAATTCTTAAAATTGAATATCAGAAGGCGGTGGATGCCAACGATCTCGTAAAAGCAGGGCAGATAAAGTTGAAGATGAATGCCTTGAGCAAGGAAATGAGCGGTGGCGGGAAAGTAGCGATTGCTGATCTTGCGAAAAACAAAAAAGAGATGAAAGCCGAAGAAGAAAAGGTTGCGGAGGGTCTAAAAGCAAGTGCTATGCTTCCGGATCAAAAAGAAAGGGAAGCAGCATTACTGGGTAGTTTCCCCAAGCCGGTGTCGGATGCTTTGAAAAATTCCAAGGTAAAGAATGATGTTGGCAACTTGTTGAAGTTGGACGCTGATCTGTTAGGTGCGTCAGGAGATAAGCTTCCGCCATTGAAGGCAAAATTAGAAACGTTGCGGAGCGAGCTGCCCACGGATGTGCTGAAGACCTTGGATGATCCTAATGGGAAGGACAAGGTTATTGACTTATTAAAAATTGGAGAGGAGATAAAAGTTGGAGAAGCAAAGGTTTTGGAAGGTCAAAAAGCAGGAGATAAACTTACGGCTTTGAAATTAAACGAAAAAATGTTGCAATCTGGAATGGACTCTGGGACTCTGGACACCTTGAATGATGTGAATGAGAAGGTTGATGAAGCGAAAGAACTAATCAAAGATGCGACATTGGTTTCGGATGTAACAAGGGTCGATAAAATTGTTGATGAAATTTCCAGATCCTCTCCGATGGTTGGTGCTATTGTGGCGAATGCAGCACTAAAAGAAATTGAGGATGAGATTGTAAAAAAGGTGGCCAATGGTGATTCGGTGCCAACAGCTTTGAGTGATGCTTATGACAAAATTAAAGGCATGCTGGATGGAGGATTAAACACAGCTGTTGAAAATATGCAGAACGAATCAGAAATTATGCAGTTAGTTAATGATTTTTTGGAAAACAGTAAGCTTTCAGAAGACGAGAAACAAGCGCTTATGATTCTTTTATTTGATGAATTGGAAAAACATGGTGGTTCTGCTATTTATTCCAATTTAAAAAATCGTCAAGTAACTGAAGCTCTAAAGAGAAGGAATATTTTGATAATAGACAAATTTGAGCAGCCCAACGCGGATCTTTATGTGCCACTTGACCGCTTGGCGGAATATAAAAAATACAGTTACGTGTGGGAACAAGATTGTAAAAGTGCTAGCTTAACGAAGGGCAAGTCTGTGTATAAATTTAAAGATGGTGGCAACATAGCGGAATCTACTGATATTAGCAAATCTGGCAAAGAAAAAGAAGTGGCATATGAGAGAGAAGTGATGACAGAAAAGGCAGGGTTTATTTCTGTTATGTGTGTTCCGCAAGATTATGTCTACAAGACTTTCGAGGTGGATGTTGAGGCAATAAGCGGTTCTAAGTATGCTGTTATGTATAAGAGTGGCCTGGAGACGACTCTTGAGAGTTTAAGGAAAAAACTGAGTGAGAATAAAGAAGCTTAAGCAGAAAGGAGATGAGGGTTTTTGGCTGGGTACACCGTTATTTCGGATATCGGAGATTATATATTGAAGTTGCTGAGGAGTAAGATATGCCCTGAACCACTGGTCAACCCTCAATCGATTGACTTTGCTTCTCCTGCAGATGAAAATTCAGATTATACTCTTGGGATTTTCCTTTATGATATGAAGGAAAATCTGGAGCATACCGAACTTAGAATGATTCCGATGGAAGACCGCAGAATGAAATTCCCGCCGCACAGTTTTACTATTTTCTATATGCTTTATGTTAATGCTTCAGCGCAGATCGGCGTTAAATCTCTTGACGCTCAAAAGATAATAACGAGAGCTGCACAGGTGCTTTATGACATTCGGCGGGTGGATGTTGGTAGTTTTTATAACAATTCTGGCAATCCAAATGAAGTGGCTAAGATTACGGAATCTAGGCTTACTTTCGATGAGAAGACAAAAATCTGGTCAGCACTTAACAAACCTATGCAGTTAGCCATTTATTGCGAAATCTCTCCAATTCTCATCTCATCGGAGAGGGTAATGGATGCACCTAACGTTATGCGTGGTAGTTACGGATTTGATGAAAGGAGGTGAGTTTTTTGAGATGAATAGAGTGATAACACACACAGTCAATTTTGTTCTTGCTTTAAGAGATAGTTGGAGTGACAGGTTAATAGGGCGATCTGACTTTGTTTTCTTTCTGGATGGCATGCGCTTTTTCCCGATAAAAAAAGAATCTGGGTACTATGTGTTTGTTAACCTTGAAAAAGATGTGTTCAGCTTGCGAGTAGAGCATAGTGGGTTTTATTCTAAAGAATTGAACATAGATTTGAATGAGATTTCAGAGCTTGATTTTGTGTTGGAATTGCCGCTAGTCCCCAAATTTCAAAATAAATTGCCACTGGGGTGTTCCAATTTGTATGGTAGAGTTGACCCAAATACTGAAGTATATATCGTGAAAAACCAACCCAGAGGAAGAATTCAATTTGCCGAGTTCAAAGATGATAATGTTTTGGTGGTAAGTAATTCTAGCAAGCTTAGTATGTTGGGGGCGACTTTGGCAATTTTGGGTTCAGGCAGTGCGAAGTTTGAGACGTTTTGCGTTTTGAAGAAATATTCCTGTGAAGAATATAAGGTAAACAAAAAGCTGACTGGAGGTTATAAGAAAGGCGATTTGATCTCAAAAGCATATCTTGGCATTGCGGATAGTGAAGGCAATTTTAGCATGTTTGTTGGTTCTTTGGGGGAATGTAAAGATTATGTTTGGGGCTTTTCACTTGGTGGTAAAAGTAGGTTCGAAAAGATAACTTTGGATTCGGAAACTAAGCGACTTCAAGCAGGATAGGAGTGGTTTGTTTGGGAGCTTGTTTAACCGGTGGAGTTTCGCTGACTTGTTCTTTTGGTGCAGCACCAACTCCGCTCAATGTGATGCCGGAACATGGGGTGCTAGTTGAAAATAAGGTTATTGTTTGTTCAGATAACACAGTTCCTAACGTTAACATAACGCCATTTGGTATGTGCAGTTCATTGGCGAATCCAGCGGTTTCTGCTGCGACAACGGCTGCAATGGGCGTTTTGACGCCGCAGCCTTGCACACCGATGATTGCTGGCACATGGCTGCCTTTTTCTGCGACTGTGTTAGTGGGTGGCAAGCCTGTGGTGGGAGCAGATGCAACTTTGACTTGTTCATATGCGGGAGTGATTTCGGTTGTTGCGCCTGGTCAGCTTAGTGTGACTATGAGTTGAGTTTTAAGCAAGCCTTAATATAGTGTTGGGTGAGTGCCCAGATTAAAGTTGATTAGTGCCGATTTGCATTTGAGGTGCGGATAAGATTTGCTTGTTTTGTTGCATGGCCAACAACAAAATGAAAGGATTTTAGGTGTGTTTCAAGCGCAATTTGGCATAAATATAACACATATAGAAGGGGGGAAGATTTTGAGTCAATTGGCTTAAAATCGGACGAGTATGGCTGAGTATTTATCACCTGGAGTGTACGTGGAAGAGGTTGATAGCGGGGCCAAATCAGTCGATGGGGTCAGCACAAGTACCGCTGGTTTTATCGGGTTGGCTGCTAAAGGTAAGGTTAAAGGGACTCCAGAGTTAGTGACCAGCTTTGCGGAGTACCAAAGGAAATTTGGTGGTTACCTAAGCGAAAGCCTATATGGGGAATTCAGATATTTGCCATATGGTGTTGAACAATTTTTCCAAAATGGTGGATCCAGATGTTATGTTATGAGAGTTGCTCCGCCGGATGTTAGGTTGGCATCAAAGGAGACAGCGAACAAAAAGCTAAAAATAACAGCTGGGAATCCAGGTTCATGGGGGAATGATGTTGTTGTTGCATTCACCAAAAGCTCAAGAAGCAAAACACAGATTTTGGAAGAGCAGCCTAAGGATAATCGATATGTTCTAAAATCTATTGCGGGCTTCAATGTTGGTGATACTATTGTGTTTTCTGATGGTAAGAAGCAGGTTTATAACAAAATAGCAAAGATCTTGGGAAACGCTATTATCACAGAAAAGGCATTTGAAGCCGGTGTTGCCGACACAAACTTGATTGCAACAAAAACACTTTCAACTTGTGAAATAAACATTCAGGTTTCGTATGATGGGGTGATCGAGAAATACGAGTTTGTCAATCTTAATGTGACTTCATCCAACTTTATTGAAAAAAGACTTGGGAAAAGTGCTTTGATTGATGTTAAATTCAGTGGGTTGGGTGTCAAGCCTGATGAAAAGCAAGAGGCGAAGTCGATTATGCAGGCCTTGTTTGATGAAGATCTTGAAAAAGTGGTTTTGACTTTGGCGGGAGGTGCCGACGGTAGCGTTTCCAAGGTCGATCCGTCGGTGTTCATCGGAGAGGACAAAGGGCCTTCTGAGAGATCAGGAATTCAAGCCTTTTTGGAAAACAATGTTGTCAGCATTATGGCGGTCCCTGGAATTACGGACCCTTCTGTGATTGTTTCTCTTGTAAACCACTGCTCGCTGATGAGCAACAGAGTGGCGATTTTGGATGCGCCAAGAGATGTTATTAAGGTTGACGAATTACTTGCATATCGCTCAATTATAGATTCGTCGTATGCCGCTTTATACCATCCTTGGATTCAAACCTATGATATGTTGGACAAAAAGCGGACAAACATACCTCCATCTGGTGCGATTGCGGGTGTTTATGCTCGTTCGGATGTGCAAAGGGGGGTTCACAAAGCCCCGGCTAATGAGAATCTTAGTTGCACAGGATTAAGTTGTTTTTACAACAAAGCGGAGCAGGACATATTAAATCCAGCGGGGGTTAACCTGATTAGATCTTTTCCGGGCCAGGGCATTAAAGTTTGGGGCGCAAGAACATGTTCAGCAGATTCGAGCTTCAAATATATCAACATCAGAAGGTTGTTTATATATATTGAAGAATCGATCAAAATAAGCACAACATGGGCAGTTTTTGAACCTAATAGCGAACCACTCTGGGCGATGGTTGGTCGCGTTATAACAAACTTTTTAACAACGGTCTGGAGAGGTGGAGCTTTGGCTGGGACAACTCCGGAAGAGGCGTTTTTTGTTGATGTGAGCAGGAACACAATGAGCCCGGATGACATTGCGAATGGCAGGTTGATCTGCACAGTTGGAATTGCTCCAACCAAGCCTGCAGAGTTTGTAATCTTCAGAATAACACAGTTGATGGAAGGCAATGGTTCTGAAGGCGAGTAACAATGCCTTGTTCCTGCGGGAAATCAAGAAGTTTTGAGTGAAAGGTGATGAATAAATTATGTCATATCCGTTAAAAACATATAACTTTAGGGTTACTATTGATGGGATAGCGTCTCCAGCGGGCGATGCAGCTCAAGGGATTGGTGGTGGTTTCTCTGAAGTTCAGGGTTTTGATATTAGTCACGATGTGATTGAATATAGGGATGGGAATTCGCCTCTGCACACAACCATCAAATTGCCGGGGCTTACAAAATACTCCAATGTTACTTTCAAATGGGGAGCTACCGAAGATTTGAATTTTTATAATTGGGTTATTGAAGTTCCAAAGAGCGGCAAAGGTTTGGTCAAGCATCGCGTGACAATTGAGTTGTTAGATGATGATGGTCAGACCCCTGTGGCTAGGTGGGAGCTAGAGGGTGCTTGGCCGTGCAAATATGTCGCGAGCGGACTCAGTGCATCTGGCAGTGAGTTTTTGTTTGAAAGCATAGAACTTAGCCATCATGGCATGACGCGTACGGCCTAGAGTGTGTATATCAGCAAGGTGGCCTTTTAAAGGCCACCTTGCAAGGATAATGTTATAGGGAAGGGATCGTAAAATGTTTAAAACAGAATATGAATTTTCGTTGCCTAAAGGATATGTTGATGAAGCAGGGACTTTGCATAACAAAGGGAAGATGAGACTTGCGACTGCTGCGGATGAAATTGTGCCGCTGAGGGATCCGCGAGTTCAGCAGAATTCCTCCTATTTGACTGTTTTGATTTTGGCACGTGTGATTACCAAGCTTGGCGCATTGGATTATGTTGGGGTAGACGTGATAGAGAAGTTATTCACCGCGGATCTTGCATTCTTGCAGGATATGTATCAGAGAATTAATGATGCGGGGCTCCCTAATGTTCATGCTGTTTGTCCCAGTTGTTCACATAAATTTGATGTGCCAGTAAATTTTACTTAGATGGGATGGCTGTGTACCCAGAAAAAGAATTGCACAGCGAATTGGCATTCATATCATATTATTTTCATTGGAGTTTGCTGGAAGTCATGGAGTTGGATCACGCGAGCAGAAGAAGATGGTGCAGAGAGATCTCGAAGATAAATGACCTGGTAAGCAACAAGCCAAAAAACATTTTTGATGTGAAGTGATAGCAAGGGGGAAATGCTCATGATCGGGCAAAGCAACACACTGAAGTCGAATGGATTCATGACTGCAAATAATTTTTTTGTTACGTTTGATGCATCTCCACTTAATTTTTCTAAGATCACTAATCTTGAAGAAACAATTGAATATGACATCATACAAGAGGGGGGATTAAATCAAGAAGTACATGTGGTTCCGAAGCCAAGTACAAGAGTTGGAACTGCGATGTTTGAAAAGGCTGTGCATGATGACGACAAGATTTTTTTTGATATCTCGGTGACTGCTGGCAGCCAGTTTAACATGATTACGGTGTTCATTTTGGAAGGGTCGACGCCAAGGAAACTTTATTTGTTAAATAATTGTTTTGTTACCAAATTTTCGCTTTCTGAACTGAATGCTGCTGCTTCGAGTTTGTTGATTTTAAAATTAGAAGTGGCGTATAGCAAGATGGAGCTGGTAACTGCGAATTTTTTGGCAGATTTGCCAGGACAATTTGGGTTGGGTTGAGGTTTGCTTTGATTTGTTGTGATTTGTGGAGGTTCTTGTAATGATAGATGCCGAAAAAGAGCTGCAGAGTAAAAATAAATTGTCAAAGCTAAGGGATATAAGGGCTAATTGCAAGGGAATGTGCAGAAAAACGTCACTTGTTGTTGATGATAGTTTGAGCAGCAAATTGATGGAGGCGCATGGCAAGAAAGAAATGTTTTTCCCTCATGCAAAAATCAACATTCTGCAGAGTGATTTACCGGAATCAAAAGAGTCAATAATTCCAAAGCAGATAAACAGTGTTGTAACAAACAACCTGCAATATACGACAAATAATTACAATTTGAAGCTTGAATGCAAAGAAATTGAATTGCTTAAAAAAAAAATTACAACAATAATAAATAACAATTGCAGTCTGTTGTTTTCTGAACGCATGTTTTCTGAATATAACCAAATTCAAAAGAACTTGAGTATGTTGACAACAAATTTGTTTCGTAAGTTACCTTCCCCAAATGTCCAAGGTGCTCTAGGTACCCAAAGTGGAGGAAAGCATGAGATATTTCATGTTCGGGACAGGAGTGTTGCCAAGACAACAAATCGGGAATATGTTGTTAAGAACGTGGCTGATAATGAGCAGTTAATCAACAATCTGACAGAAAATTATCAAAAGTTGGAGCAAAAAATCAACCAGTTTTCATTTTCTTCGTCGCTTTCCTTAAAGAGTTTTTTCGATGAACAGAATGTGGAATTAGTTAATGTTATTTTGAAGGTGCTTGGTCAGGTTGGGGTCGAAGAAAAGGTTATAAAGAATTTGCAGATGGTCTGCAAAGAAAACAAGAATAGTTTGAAAAAGATCAAGAAGGTGACAGAGCAAACTTCAAATGTGTCTGAGCAGGTCAATTTGTTGATACAAACGAACAGGTTCGGTAAAAATTCGAGTTATATAGTTAAAAGTCTTATGACAACGATCCTGGAAATTGTGAAGCAGCAGGTTGAGAAGTTGCGGGGTGAGGTTCAAAGCGAAGCACGGAGAAGATACGAACAAATAGCAAACATGCAGAGCGTAAATGCGGATAGTTCGCCGGTGCAAATGGTAAAGATTGAACAGGAAAAGTTTTCGCTTGCACTGTCGAACAAACTTATCAAAAAAGATTCAAAGTTGCGCAAAGTTTCAAGGGTTAAGACTGGCTTTTTGAGTCATGTTAGTACATTGAGCAACCTGAATGTGCTGAGTGAAGAGCACCTGAACGAGTTGTTGGAAAACAAACTGAGTCAGAACATAAAGAAGCTGAATGTGAAGACAAAGACCAGTAAGTTAAGTAACGTAAGTGTGTTGAGCGAAGAACACCTGAATGAGTTGTTAGAAAATAAACTGAGCCAAAACATAAAGAAGCTGAATGTGAAGACAAAGACGAGCAAGCTAAGTAGCGTGAGTGTGTTGAACGAAGAGCATTTGAATAAACTATTGACGAAGGAACTAGGGCAGAACATAAAGAAACGGAATGTAAAGACTAAAACTAGTAAGTTAAGTAGCCTGAGTATCCTGAGCGAAGAGCACCTGAACGAGTTATTGGAAAATAAATTGAGACAGAATACAAAGAAACGGAATGTAAAGACTAAAACTAGTAAGTTAAGTAGCCTGAGTGTGTTGAGCGAAGAGCACATGAACGAGTTATTTGAGAATAAGCTAAGACAGAACATAAAGAAGCTGGATGTGAAGACAAAGACCAGCAAGTTAAGTAACCCGAGTGTTCGGAATGAAGAGCACCTGAATGAGTTATTTGAGAATAAGCTAAGACAGAACATAAAGAAGCTGAACGTAAAGACAAAGACAAGCAAGCTAAGTAACATGAGTGTGTTGAGCGAAGAGTACTTGAACGAATTACTGACGAAAGAATTAAGACAGAACATAAAGAAGCTGGATGTTAAGACAAAGACCAGCAAGTTAAGTAACCCGAGTGTTCGGAATGAAGAGCACCTGAATGAGTTATTTGAGAATAAGCTAAGACAGAACATAAAGAAACTGAATGTGGAGACAAAGACGAGTAAGTTAAGTAATCTGAGTGTGTTGAGTGAAGAGCACCTGAACGAGTTAGTTGAAAACAAACTAAGACAGAATATGAAGAAACTGAATGTGGAGACAAAGACGAGTAAGTTGAGTAATGTGAGTGTGTTGAGCGAAGAGCACATGAACGAGTTGTTAGAAAATAAACTGAAACAGAACATGAAGAAACTGAACGTAAAAACAAAAACAAGTAAGTTAAGTAACCTGAGTGTGTTGAGTGAAGAGCACTTGAACGAATTGCTGACAAGAGAATTAAACCAAAATATAAAAAAGCTGAATGTGAAAGAAGGACTGGGGCGAAGAGTTACTAATGAAGTTCAGGTGGTTGAAAGAGAGATGCTTGTGGCTGCTATGACTATGGTTAGCGCCGTGCCCTTGAAAGGAGTAAAAGAAAGTTTTTCTAAGTTGCTTTCTGATGCTAAGCGGCAGAAAAATGGTGAACGGCAAAAAAGGCGCGTGGAGCGGGACTTGGCAAAAGTGCTCTTAAGTTACAAGAGTGAGATTGTTTTGGAAGAGATCCAAAAGGAGATTCAGGAACTGAGCAAAAAGCAAATTAAAGCAGGCAATCAGCCATTTAGTGCTGAAGAAAAGAAAGATACGCCGTTTGTAAAGCAAGATGTCCCTTTGTTTCC
Source organism: Clostridia bacterium (assembly GCA_026001145.1). Taxonomy (GTDB): domain Bacteria; phylum Bacillota; class Clostridia; order Oscillospirales; family Ruminococcaceae; genus BNZN01. Next base: position 13,472 of record BNZN01000003.1, read on the forward strand.
CGGTTTTGCTGGCAATAAGGCAACTGACCTGATGGGAGAAGATTCTGCGGATAGGGGTTTTTCGAGTAATGTAAATGATCATATAGGCGATATTGTGGACCGGGTATATTTAGAGTTGGAAAATAGATTGAAGGTTGAACAATATAAGATGGGACTCTTTTGAACTGATTATAAATTTTAGTGTGTAAATTTTGGGGGAGGTTTGTGTGTATGTCGTTGGAAAAAGCCAAGATTTTGTTGGGCAGTGATGATGAAATGGAGCTGCAATTTAACCCTGTTACATATGCTCTATCTTGCCCCAAGAAGGTGAATCGTGTTTATGAAGATATAACAAAAAAAGAGAAAAGCGTGGTTAGCGGATCGCGTGATGAAGCAAGAATTTTTGGTTGCAGATTGATATTTGATTCCTCTTTCAATGAAAACGGGACAGTTATCAATAGCGCGACCAAAAAAGTTGTTGATTTTGCCAAAAATCAATTGGGCAGGGGCTCAAAAACAGTGCAAGAAAATCTCGAAAAGCTTTTCGGAATGATTGAAACCAGCCAGCAAGGTCAGTATAACGGGTTGACTTTTGCTTGGGGTGATTTTATTTTCCACGGGTTAATTAACAAGGCTGATATGGAATACAAAATGTTCCTGTCTAACGGAGAGCCAGCAAGGGCAAGTGTTTCGATTGCGATGATTGAAACTCCAGATCCAGATGGCTTTGGTGGGAAAGGTTTGGGTGGTTTGAATTTGGGGTCAGCAGCAAGTAGCCTCGGTTCTTTGATTGCGGGTGTCGGTTCTGCAGTTACAAAAGGGCTTTCAGGAATTCTTCCAAAAGGATTTTTTTGATAGTTGCCGTGGTGTTGCCGGGAAACTAGTTCTGAGAAGGGTTTGTGTTGAAGATGGGAAATCTGATGAGTGCGAATTTTAGCTTTGACGATCTCAAAAGCAAATATAGGATGTTTTCAGACCCAATAGCGGCCCTGAAGGTAAATAAAAGAACGTACAAAAATGATGAGTTTGTTATTAGTGATATGAAGATTGAACTTACGAGCAAATTTGAGGCAAATTTTGCCGTGTTTTCGGTTCGTGGTGTGGTGGATGAAGAAACACGCGGCTTTAAAGATGGATTGCGTGGGCTTTTTGATTTGGGGTCGCGAATAGATATAAGCGTTGGTTATTGTGATGAGTTGGAGGAGGTTTTTACGGGGTTCATCAGCGGAGTTACATATGACTTGCCGCAAAAGGATGGTTTTGGGGTGTTAACTGTCCAGTGTATGGATGTCAAGGGCATAATGATGAACAATAATAACTATGTTCAGCAGAAGTTCAGGAATTGTAGTGATTGCGTGCAAAGCCTTATGGAGAAATCTCAGTACTCAAATTATTATGGCGATTTGGTGGTGGATAGGACACGTGATGAGACAAAATTAATTGAAATCACTAATGAGAGCGATTATGACTTTTTGGTCAGGATTGCAAAGAAAATAGATTATGAGTTTTTCGTTTCGCAGGATACAGTCTATTTCAGAAAAGCAAGGGCGCAAAATTCGAATTTGGCTACACTTTCTTTTGGAAATGGAATCGAAGGGATTAACATTGCTTATACATTTTGGGTATGGTAAGTTCGGTGGAAGTAAAGAATACAAACGCGGATACAGGAGAACTCATAGAAGGAAAAGCGAAATCTTCGGCTAGTTATTCAGATGGATCATCTGCTTCCAGGGTTATGAAATCTGCGAACAAGGTGTTTTTGGATAGCACAGTTTATTCGCAGGAGGAGGCACAACGAAGGGCGGAGGCAAAGTTAGAAGATTTGAACTGGAAGTTTGGTTTGGCGAATATTCATTGTGTGGGGATTCCTGAATTGATTCCCGGGCGTTTTGTTTTAGTGAAGAACCTTTTTGATGACCTTGACAAGAAGTTTTATCTGACCAATGTTACTCATGTGATTGAAAAAGGGAAGTTTGTTACCCATGTGAAGGCGAGGTTGAGCAGCTTATGACTGTTAGTGAGACGCTTGGTGAGATCGCAAGAAAAAACACGAGCAAGAATGAATTAGGTGATGCCAGGATTTACGGTCTTGTTTTGGGTCATGTGCTTGAAATAGGTATTGAAGAAAATCAGGGGAAGCTCCGGGTGGAAATTCCAACTCGTGAGAGGGATAATTCGTATTGGATTCCCGTTGTGAGCGGGATGGCCGGCAAAAGTTGGGGCGTTTTTTTGATGCCAGAGATTGGCGATGAAGTTGTGATTGCATTTGTGGATGGAAACATTCACAATCCGTTTATTATTGGAAGCACTTACAAGAACAATTCAAAGCTGCCGGGAGATTATGCTGATAGAGATAATTATAAAAAAGCTTTTGTTACAAAGGGGAAAAGCAAGATTTTAATCAATGACACCCCGGATGAACAAAGCATTGAAGTTTCTACTGAAAAAGGGCATTGCTTTCGATTGGATGACAAAAAGAACCAGATGTCTATTTCTGATAAAAATGAGAAAAATCTGATTATTTTTTCTACCGAAAAGGGAACGCTTGAGGTTAAAGTAGAAAGAAAGCTTACGATTGACGTCAATGGGACGAGTCTGATTTTGGATGGTGATGGTGGAAGGGTTACGGTGAAATGCAGCCAGTTGGATTTTAGTGCAGATCAGAGCATTACGATGAAAACAGGAAGTTTCAAATTGGATGGGAGCAGTGTGAACATCAAAGCTTCTGGTGCGGTAAGTGTTGGGGCTGATGGTGTTGCAGAGATTAAAGGCAAAATATTAAAATTAAATTAAATTATGTTAAGTTGAAGTTGAATTAAAGTTGAACTGGGGTGAGGTGGACGTGTTAGAGAAAGATCATATGGGATGTGGTATGAAATTCCCTCCAGAAGTGGATGCGAGCACTGGAAGAATCAAAACAAGCAGCGCCGAAGAGAAAATTAAAGAGTCAATCTATCTGATTCTCAGGACATATAAAGGTGAAAGAGTAATGTTACCACAGTTCGGGAGTGAGCTTAACAACTATGTGTTTTCGAATACCGATTCAACGACCCTTAATTTGATGGCAAATTCGATCAAAAAAGCGCTTTCAAAGAACGAAAAGAGGATTAAAGACATCAAAATACAGGTTTTGACAGATGCAAAAACTCCGGGGAATTTGAATATTGATATTGGTTACGTGGTAGCTCAGAATAACCAGACTGGCAACATGGTGTTCCCATTTTATATCCAAGAAGAAATTGGGGGAGGTTCTGATGGTGACGAGTGATAGGTACTACCCAATAGATCCGGGTACATCCGAGTTTATCAAGGCAAAAATCTCAAGGCTTGCGAAATCATATACGCCAGAATGGATATTCAATGAAAATGATCCAGATATCGGGTCGACCTTGGCACTTGTTTTTGCGGATATGATGGATGGCAGTGCTCACAAGATGAATATGATTTTGTACAAGTATCGAATTGAGTTAATGAACATGCTTGGGCTTACATTAAAACCGGCAACTCCTGCCAGAAGTGTGGTCGCGTTTTCTTTGCTTAAATCTGCACCAAGCGGTGTGTTTGTCAAGGAATCTTCCCCACTTTTGGCTTATCCCGATGGTGATGATAAGGTTGTTTTTGAAACGGATTATGGCGTTTATTTAACAAAGGCGAATATTGCCCATATTTATTCTCTTTCTGGATCTGATGGAAAGATTCTTGGAATTTATTCAAGCGATGCTGATGACGCTGAAAACGAAAATGACAGCGAGTCTCAAAATGTGATTGCTTTCAACATGTTTGATTATTCTGCGCCCGGAATAGAAAGAAACATGTTTGTATTTGGGAGCAACTTAGTCTCTGCAGATTGCAAAGGTGGTCAGATATCTTTGAAATTTAAGCTGCGATTCGAAAAACATCAGGCGGGAACACTGGCAGAAAGCGACATTGATTTTAAATATTTCATGCGGCAGCCAAGATTGCCGAAACAAGAGATTTTTGAAGTCAAGGCTCAGAAAGTTGTGTTTGAATATTTTAATGGCACAGGGTGGTGCAAGCTAAATACCAAAGATGATTATTCCGAGCTCTTTTGTGGGAATGCAGAGGCGGAAATTAGCATTGATTTTGTTTTGCCTGACGATATGTCTAGCACCTTGGTTAATGCTTATGAGTCGTTTTGGATAAAAATATCGGTTACCAAGGCAGAAAACAACTTCAGAACTCCAGCAATTCACACATGCCCCGTGATTGAAGATCTTCGCATGAGTTACAAATATCTTGAGGGTGTGAAGCCTGAGTTTGTGACGAAATATTCGGGAGTGGAAAAGCAAGACATTACGAGTGAATTTGTGAACGGCAAAGATGTTGTGGTGTTTGAACCGGCATATGACGGCAGGAATTGCGTGTTTATTGGTTTTGATGCAAAAATGGAATCTGGTCCCATTAGCATACACTTTGATGTAACTGTGGATAGTTCGGTGAAGAGAACAAACAATATCGGGTTTGAATATTCAAGTGCGGCTGCCAGCGGTGGGTTTAAGGAACTTAAAGTAATTGATGAAACAGAAAATTTTAAGCACTCGGGTTGCATTGTTTTCAATCCGCCAAGTGACTTTTCGCGGAGTAGTTTGTTTGGAAAGAGTGAATATTGGTTGAAGCTTGTTGATCTTTATAATGGGGAAGTTTTTGGAGAGACGAGTTCAATAAAAGTGAATGATATTAAACTTAATGCTGTACAGGTTTCGAATATTCAGACGATGGAAGAGGAGATTTTTTATGTCGATCGAATGGACGAAAACATGTCGCTTGCTCTTTCTGCCGGTAATATTTTGAAAGCAGATGTTTTTGTAAACGAGGCGTTGATACTTTCGTTGCCAGAAAAAGAAGAATTAATTGAAAAGAACAAAGAGAACAATCGAAAAGATGTTCTTTATGAACTTGATATGTTTGGGAATTATGTGGATTTCTTTGTCAAGTGGCAAGAAGTTGATAGCTTCACGAAATCTTTGCCAAATGACAGGCATTATGTTTTAAATAGAAAAGCTGGCAAGATAACATTTGGCGATTCGAAGTGTGGAATGATCCCACGGAATCAGCCGCGGGCTGCCGTTCGGGTGTTTTACAGCATATGTGCAGGGGAAAAGGGCAATGTGGAGGTTGGTGCCATTAACAGGCCATATTCTTACATTAGGTTTCTTGAAGACGTGCGCAACAACATCCCTGCTTATGCTGGTTATGATATAGAAAGCGTGGGCAACGCACTAAACAGAGGTTCAAGCTTGGTTAACAACCGCGGAAGATTGGTTACAAAGGTGGATTTTGAAAATGCTGTGAGGAATTTTTCGGATGCGATCGATAAAGTTAGGTGTGTAGTTGGGATGGATGCTACTGGAGCTCCAAAAGAAAGGCATATTACGATAGCAATCCTTATGAAGGAGTTTTATAAATCAAATGAGGTTTTCATTTCGCTCAGAGATGACATCAAAGAGGAATTGCTAAAAAGGTGTGATGTGTCTGTTAAAGAAGATGACATTCGCTTAATAGAGCCCATATTCATCAAACTTAGTGCCGATGTGTGGGTTAAGGCAAGAAAGGTGGAGCAAGCGTTCGAAATTCAGAACCTGATGAAAACAAAACTTTGTGAATTTTTGCACCCGGTAACGGGCAACTTTGATGGTCAGGGTTGGCAGATTGGGAGGCCACCCAAAAAATCACAACTTTATTCCTTTTTGAAAACATTGGATTTAAGCTGTACCGTGAATAAGATAATTTTGACGGGATTTATTGAAGGAACTGATAAATATGGGGTTGATTTCGAAAGGATGGAAAAGCCGATTTTTGCAGAAGCTATAAGTGGTGAGCATAATGTGTTTGTTGATGGGTAAAATCTTAAATTGGGCTTTTGAAAGCTGTGGGGTTAAAAGATGATAAAGGTGGTGTTTGCTGAGTGTTAGAAAACATTAATCTGAACGATAGAAGTTATAACGACATTATGGAGAGAGCCATCAATATGCTCCCGATTTTGTCTAAAGAATGGACTGACTATAACGATTCAGATCCGGGCATTACTTTGTTGCAGTTATTCGCAGTTCTTACTTTGCTGCAGCAGTCTTATGCCGATACCGTAGGTGATGAAATAAAAAGCAACTTGTTGAAATTACTTGGGTATGTTAGAGAACCTGTTAGAGCTCCAATTGCAATCTCGTCTATTGCAACACCCAAGGATCAGATGCTGCCTAAAAACACCAGATTCTTGAGTGATGGTGACCTTGCTTTTGAGCTCAGAGAAGATTTTTTGGTGACAAGCAATTCAATCAAGAAAGTCCTCTCAGTAAGTGATGAAGGAATTAGGGATATAACCGATATTGTGACTAATGGGCTATCAAACAATTTTGCAAAGATTTTTGAGTGGGAATCGGTGCGTCGGGAGCTTTGCATAGGGTTTGAAAAACCTGTTGAAACAGGGGATTTTGTGAGTCTTTATTTCGATTTTGCTAATGCTGGCGAAGGAGAGGATGTTTTTTTCGATTTTGACACAAATGTCTGCGATGTTGCGTGGGAGTGTTTTACAAAAGATGGGTGGAAGAGTTTGTGTGTGGAAGATGGTACAGTTGCCTTTTCAAAGAGTGGAACTTTAAGGTTTAAGCCAAGTTATGCTATGGAAGAATATAAAGATTCAATTTTGGAAAATGGTCTTTTTTATATTAGAGCAAGAGTTGTTGATGGTAGGTTTGATGTAGCTTTAAAGCTCAAAAGACTTCTGATCAATGCTGTTCAGCTTTTTGGGCAAGAAACAATGGCAAGGACAGTTAATTTGGTTAGTGCCGGTGGTGAAAAACAGACAGTTAATTTGTCGAATGGGCTTGTGGGACACAAGAAGTTTTTGGTTATGTGTGAGGAAGAGGGTTGCTTCAGATTATATTGCGAGCATAACGATGTTGAACCAAATCCAAAAGGGCGTTACTACATGATTAAACAAAAAGAAGATGGAACGATTTGCTTGGAATTTGATAAGGAGAGGTTTGGCTTTGCCCCAATGCCAAACGGTACTAAGATTAGGATTGTAACTTATTCGCCAGAATTGGCGGATTCTTTCAACTTGGGGAGGGTTGTTGGATTTGACGGGCAAAGGTTTGAGTTCAACCTGACTAACCTTTCTGAATTTGGGTTGAAACTTATGTTGAAGGTTGAAGATAGTGATGGTGTGAAATTTATCGATTGCAACAAAGTTGGCGCCAACTCGAAGAATGTTATGCTAGCTTATAGTTTGGATTATGACGATAATTCGATTGTTTTGCATAATAATATTTGCTGCAGTGGTGAATTGATTATTACTTCGTGCATTTATTGTGCTGGTAAAAATGGCAATGTGGTTGCCGGCGAGAGGTTTGTGCTTGGTGAAGCGGGGAAAGCTTTGTTGGGGAATATAGAAGCGCATAGCATATATAACGTTCAAAACGGCAAAGATAGAGAGAGTTTGGATGAACTGATAAGGCGCATGGTGTGGGACATGGAATCAACTGGTGTTGCGGTGACAAAAGAGGATTATCTTTCTTTGCTCAAGGAGGTTCCGGGGATTACAATAGAAAAAATAAACATAATTTTAAAAAGTGAGCAAAATGAGGTTGTTGTTGCGGTGAAGCTAAAAAGTGATGATGAAATGCCCAAATTGAGTTCACGGCACAAAGAGATTTTGGGGAGACACATAGAAGAACACAGACAGTTAACAACTAATGTCAATTTTGTCTCTCCTCACTATATACCAATTGATGCAACGGGCCGTATATACGTTAAGCAGGATTTTAAAGAAGCGGAATCGATTATCTATGATGTTTTGAAATATGAACTTGATGGCATTCGCTCGGATGTGGAGTTTGGCCGCGGTGTTGTTTATGGTGACATATATTCAAAAATAGAGAAGTTGCCATGCGTTGAATATATAGAAAGCTTGTCATTTGACAGCAGATCGATGCATGCCAAAAAAGATGGAAACGGAAACGTGGTTTTAGACCCTTCGGCACTTGGGTATCTCGCCGATTTCCAAATTGTAATCGATAACAAATTGTTGACGGTGGTGTGATTATGGCAGATGTAAAAAGGTTTGGCATCAAGGACGAAGGGTTTCTGTCCGGGGTTTTGACGAACATGCAGCTATCAGAAGAGGGGCTTGTGTTGCATGAATCGCAGAGTGGCGGATATATCTCTAAAGTTTTAGATAGCACTGAAGCGGGAACAACGTGGGGCAGGCTGACCCTGAAAGGATGCTTTGATGAGGAGTGCCAGTATTCCATATATTCTTTTGCCACAGAAAACGACACGGTAATATATAATAATGTGAAAATGGATTTTGATGAGCTTTTGCGCTCGAATGACATCGCATTTGCAGAAAAGATTAATGTTTTGAAAATGGCCGGAGCCCAGGTTGATGTCGGCTTGGATGACATTTTGTTGTCAGAGCAAAAGGGCAGATATTTCATTTTTGCCATTCAGTTGTTTTCAGTGCATGAAGCGGTTATCGAAAGTGTGAATGTGATGTTTCCCAAAGAAACGTTGATACAATATTTGCCAGAGGTTTTTGCTTTTGAGGATTCAGGTTTTTTGGAAAGGTATTTGGCTATCTTTGGTTCTGTTTTTGCTGATCGTAGAGATTTGTTGGCCAAATTGCCGGATTATTTGGATATTGATAAAGCACCGAATGACATTTTGCCTGTGCTGGCTAGTTGGCTTGGAATTGAGTTAAATCTCAGTTTTTGGGGCCCAGATCGATTCAGAAAGATTCTGAAAATGGCAAAAAATTTGAGTAAATTCAAGGGGACAAAACAGATTTTGGAAGATATAATCGAGGTTTATTTTGGTGAAAGACCGATTATTGTGGAGCAATTCAAATGGGGAAAATATAAAAGCGTTGAAGGCCAAAAGGGGTGCGAAAACCTATATGGCTCTAGTGCAAATGAGTTTACCATTTTGATAAAGCATGCCGTAAACGAGGTTGTTTTTTTGCATTTGAAAAGCTTGTTAGAAATGTTGGTACCGATCAGAGTAAAGGTTAACATTGTATTCTTGGATAAGGGTAGTTTTTTGGATCGATACACTTATGTTGATATTAATGCAAAGCTAACTGACAATCAAATGGGTGTTACCTGCGATGGTTCGCACAAATTGGACGAGGATGTTGCTTTGGTTTGATCAGCGGTTCTACTCCAATTGTCGTAACGGATTAGGGCAAGTGAGTTCTTTTTTTCACGTGCTTTCCAAGCACTTCGAGATTAGAAACAAAACCGCCTTCTCGTACTTTTTTGTGATTTGACAAATTTGATATAATATATGCACAATAAGTAATTGAACGGAGATTGATTCCTGATTTCAAATTTATCTGTAAGGGGGAGTTTGTATGTTGAAGCAAAGAAGAGCAATGAGCGTAATTCTGGCGGTGATGGTGAGTTTGACAACAATGTGCCAACACATAGTGTGTGCTGATTGAGGGGGGGGTAACCCACAAACTGTAAGTGCTGCAAAGAACGCGTTCTACGCAACTCATCCAGACTACGAACAGTCCGAGGAGAATCCGCAATATGCCTTAGAAGCTAATACAACCTATACGATCGCTGATTTAGATGATCTTGTAGCACTTTCAGATTTGACAAATCGCGGGTTAGTTGCGCCAAATAGCGCTGGAGTCGATGGAGAGCTACCTTCGGGTGGGGCAATAATCGAAATGATCAAGGATGTGGATGCTACACTAACAGACACCACACAAGAAGGCGGTGTGGCCTTTTATTCAATCGGGACAGAGTCAAATAAGTTCAACGCAACATTCGATGGCAAGGGCCATAAGATAACGGACTTCACCCAGGTTGCGGATGGTAATCCTGGTGGTATAGGGGTCAGCCTTGGATTTTTTGGATACGTGGGCAACAACGGTGTTGTGCGGAACCTAAAGTTGATAGATGTCGACATCAGCGGCACAGCCGTTTCGCAGGGATACTTCGCTGGGTTCGTAAATCGCAACTACGGTTGGTTCGAAGCTTGCTGCTGCGTCGGCACAGTTGATGGCTCTTCCACGCCAAACTACTGCCAGGCGGCTGGATTCTGCGGTTACAACGAAGGAGATCTACTCGCTTGCTTCGCTTGCGCCACTGTGCGGTGCGCTGGAACAGCCTCGTGGTGGGCCGTAGCGGGCGGCTTTTGCGTCCAAAACGAAGGCCTTTGCAGCGGGTGCTTTGCTCGCGGGACAGTTGACGTCGAAGATGAGGATGTCGACGCGACGATGGTGGGCGGCTTTCTTGCCAACGGTTCTATGCACCAATGGGCGTGCTATTCTGCGTGTCACGACGACGACGCACTGACGTTAGGAGCGCGGCACCGTGGCGGGTTCTGCGCGGGGCGCCCGAGCTCGGCCGTTGCCGTGTTTTTTGACAACGAGGTGGCAGGGTCACCTGCATACCGGGTGGCCGACGAACCTGGCAGCGGCATTGGCCAGTCGACGCGCCAGATGAAAGGGTTAGATCCGATCGAAGGCGGCAAAACTATCCTGCAGTTGCTGAACGCCGAACTAGAAACGAAAGGCCTGACGACTCATCGCTTTGTCCCTGATAGATACAACATCAATGATGGCTATCCGATTTTAGATTGGCAAGTTCCTTCTGGCGGCGGTGCTGGTCAAATATACCCTGGCGGATATCCATATCCTCCTTACCCTTCCGGTCCGGCGACCTACAGCTTCAAAACATCTGCTGACCCAGGCGGCAGCATAAAAGCAACTTATAAGGGCGGCGAGCCGTCATCTGTTTTGAGTATTCCCGTTGATGGAGTGGGTTTAGCAAGACCGCGAATTATCATAACACTACAGCCAGGCTACATATTGAAGGAGATTCTGGTTAATGGGACCACATCCCCAGTTGTTCCGACTGGCAGTGAAAACACTAAAACGTTTACCTATTCTCTGGAAGGAATCACGCATGATATCAATATGCAAGCGGTCTTTGCTCGAAATCTGCAAGGGCAAACTGCGAGCCCTTAAGATAGGCAGTCATTCATTTGCTTTTCAAGCATTTCGGTATTCAAAACAAATTTCTTTCCCGCTTGATTAAGCTAGTCCGATTACTTTTCAAGTATTCCGAAAGCAGTAACAAATTCGCTTTCTCGCAGCTTTCTTGTGTTTGAAAGAAAGCTGCCCAAAGAAGTAAACCAGAGGGGGACTTGCGATTTTCCCTCCCTGGACTTTCTTTTGAAACGTTTTTTTCCAGAACCCAAGGTTGTTTGCTATGAGATTTTGAAATTGTTTGGAAAGTCTCACATCAACTGTAACTCTACAGCCTTCTCAAACCGATCCCAAATCCACTCTTGCATATTAACTTCACATGTGATAACCTATTGCGTGAGTTTGAACATTAAGAGGTGTAAGGTCAGTGAAATATAATGCTTGTATATTAATCGCGCACAACGATCCTTTTTTCATATCAATCTGCAGAAACTTCTTTTCCCAATATAACATACTGGTTACTCAGGTTGAAAGCAACTATTGTAAGATAATCCACGCAATCGAATTTTGGCAACCAGACGTTGTTTTGGTGAATGTTATAATTCCCAACTCCGATTCTGTTGCCATAATGGAAGCTTCACACCACCTAAATATTAAGCGCATTCCCATGTTTTTTGTAATTTCTTATGTTGACGACCACAAGATGAAAAGTTCTAATCTTGAGCAAGGCGCTTCCCAGTTTTTGCTCAGCCCATTTGACAATTATCTTGTGCTTTCAAAGATTTTTAACTCTATCATTTCAGCACGTCATTCAGACCAAGTTACTCCTTGTTGTTGCGGAAACAGAGTTTCGCCCACGCAACATTGCGAACTTGCCATCTATGAAGCAATTGCGAATCTTGGTATTCCTACGAACATGAACGGATACGAATACCTCTGCAGAGCTATTTTATACAACATTTCTATTCCTTGGCAAAGTCCGTGTCTTGGCAAGCAAATTTATCCAACTGTTGCATCGGCCACAAACTCCAATGCAGTCTGTGTTGAACGTTCAATTCGTCACGCTATCACCGCCGCGTGGAAAAACAATTCGCGCTTAATTGCCAACTATTTCGGCATCTCCCAGAAACCAACCAACATGCAGTTCATTTCGTTTATAACTACAAAATTCAGGTTTGTTTCTGCTGGTAGTGGTGATCCCTCTTCTCTTCCATCTGCCCTTTAAAAACCGACTTATTTTTGACTGTTGCATACATTTATTGCTCTGTTAACTTGATTTTTGGAGCAAGAACATTATGCTTGAACATTTGATTTGCAGACTCTTTTTTCCAAATCAAGCAGATGTTTTTTTATCTCAGTTCCCGCCGCATAGCCAGTCAGTTCGCCATTGGCACCAATCACACGGTGACACGGAATGAAAATTGGTAGCGGATTTAGATTATTTGCAAACCCAACAGCACGTGCAGCTCTTGGGTAACTAAAGATTGCAGCCACCTGCCGATAGCTTCTTGTTTCCCCATAAGGGATGGTGAAAAGGGCGCCCCACACCTTCATCTGAAATTCTGTTCCACCAAAGAAGAGTGGCAGATCGAAGACTCTCCTTTGTCCAGCCAAATATTCCTTCAGTTGTTCGATGCACTCTTTAAGTAACGGCGTTTCTTGCATGATACAGTTGTCTTTTTTGAATTTCTCAGACATCGTAGCGAAATAAAGTTTTGTTAGCCCCTGACCATTTTCAACAATGATAATCTCTCCGATATCTGTGTCATAACAATAAGCGTTGTCCATTAGCAGGTCTCCTTGGCTTTTAATTTTAAAATTCAATTTTGCTGTCAATATATTCAACTAAAGTGTCGATTTTTACCCTTTCTTGCTGCATATTATCTCTGTTTCTGACTGTGACAGTACCATCTTCCTCCGAGTCAAAATCGTATGTTATGCAAAATGGCGTTCCAATTTCATCCTGCCTTCTATACCGCTTCCCAATTGATCCTGCCTCATCAAAATCAACTGAGAAACGCTTTGAAAGCGTATCATGAATCACCATTGCCTTTTCTGAAAGCTTCTTTGTTAATGGAAGCACGCAAGCTTTTATTGGCGCAAGTGCCGGATGTAATTTCAGAACGATCCGGCTGTCACCTTCGGGCAAAGATTCACTCACATAGGCATCGTAGATGAACGCAAGAGCAACTCTGTCAGCTCCCAGTGAAGGTTCAATCACATGAGGCAGGTAACTTTCGTTGGTCTCGGGGTCGAAATATTCCAGATTCTTTGCACTGTGTTTTTCGTGTTGGCTAAGGTCATAATCCCCGCGACAAGCAATGCCCCAAAGCTCACCCCAGCCGAACGGGAAGTTATATTCGATATCGGTCGTTGCTTTTGAATAGTGTGAAAGTTCTTCTTTCTCATGATCTCTGAGCCGCATGTTTTCTTTAGTCATGTTCAGCGAGAGTAACCAATTGTAACAGAAATTGCGCCAAAAATCAAACCATTCGGTGTCTGCCTCCGGTTTGCAAAAAAATTCAAGTTCCATCTGTTCAAACTCTCTTGTTCTAAATGTGAAGTTGCCGGGAGTGATTTCATTTCTGAATGCCTTTCCGATTTGTGCAATTCCAAACGGCAGCTTTTTCCGCGTTGTTTTCTGTACGTTCACAAAGTTAACAAAGATCCCTTGTGCGGTTTCTGGCCTCAAAAATATCTCGCTTTTGTTTTCTTCAACCACTCCCTGAAAAGTCTTGAACATGAGGTTGAAGTTTCTGATTGATGTGAAGTTATTCCCGCCGCATTCAGGGCAGCTCACATTGTTCTTTTGAATGAACTCCTCAAGCTCTTCATTTTTGAAACTTTCCGCATTAACTCCGGTTTGTTCCGTTGCAATTCTGTCAGCTCTGTGCCGAGTTTTGCAATCTTTGCAATCAATAAGCGGATCGCTGAAATTCCCAACATGTCCTGATGCTGCCCATACTTTTGAATTCATAAGTATGGCACAATCTACCCCAACGTTGAGAGTTCCTTCCCGCACAAACTTTTTCCACCACGCCTTTTTAATGTTGTTTTTAAGTTCAACACCAAGCGGCCCATAATCCCAAGTGTTGGCAATTCCGCCATAAATCTCAGAACCAGCAAAAATGAATCCTCTGTTTTTACAAAGATTCATAATATCAGTCATCGATTTTTCAACACCCACTGCCTAACACCCCTTTTTTCAAATTTCTTCAAACTTAAATCAAACGTATGATTCATAATAAATTCGCTTTCTCGAAGTTGTCTTTATTTAAAAGACTTGAAACCCGCTTTTCAAGAAACAATTGTGAGATGAGTTGATGCAATGAAAAAGATTTTGGTTGGCTTTGACCTCATCAGGGTCTTGATAAAAGCATATCTAATTTTCAAAGCAAAGTAGGCCGCCGTAAGAAAGCGAGCCTACTCCTTTTAGTTGTATTGTAGCACAACGATGCAAAGATGTCAAAAAATTAAACCTGACAAATTCTACTCCCAAAATCGTAAAAAGTTTGATTTTTTACTTGCAAAATCTCATAGCAAAAACCTTGGGTTCTGGAAAAAAGCGTTTCAAGGGAGGGTCCGGGAGGGAAAATCGCAAGTCCCTCCCGGTTTGCTTTTTTGGAACTTTTTTGTCAAACCACAAAAAAGTTCGAGAAGGCGGTTTTGTTGCGAATCCCGGAGTGCTTGGAAAGCATCGTTTCAAGAAACAAATCAAAGGATCTCAAGCCCTTCTTTTAGATTCCAATTAGGCTTTTTCCTGACATTTCGTCTGGTTTGCTCATCCCTAAAATCTCCAATATTGTTGGGGCCACATCGCACAATCTGCCGCCGGATTTGAGTTTTTTGTCCACTCCCACAACAATAAATGGCACTTCGTTAGTTGTGTGTGCAGTAACGATTCCTCCAGTTCCATCTACCATCTCCTCTGCATTCCCGTGATCCGCTGTGATTACAACAACGCCACCAAGTTTGGTTACACACTCTGCCACTTTCCCAACAGATTCGTCAACCACCTGCACGGCTTCAATCGTCGCTTGCATATTCCCGGTGTGCCCAACCATATCGCAGTTTGCAAGGTTCAACACAACCACATCATGTTCCCTTGTTTTGAGCTTTTCCAGCAGCTTTTCCGTGATTTCTCTGGCTGCCATCTGCGGTGACTGATCATAGGTTTTAACTTTCGGTGAGGCTACCGCGATCCTTTCTTCGTTAGGAAAGGCTTTTTCTTCGCCACAGTTAAAAAAATAGGTAACGTGTGCGTATTTTTCGGTTTCTGCAATCTTGAGTTGTTTCAGGTTGCACTTTGATATATATTCGCTCAGTCCATTGGTGATCTTCTGTGTTTCAAAAATAACTCGGTCATTTTTAGATTCCTTGTCGTATCTGGTCATGGTTACAAAATGGTCAAACCCGGTGCTTTCAAAGGCCTTTTTAAGTTGTTTTGTTCTGTCAGCCCTAAAATTGAGACAGATTACCCAATCGTCGCTTTTTACGGGAATGTTTTTTAAAATGCGTGGTTTCAGAAATTCGTCGGTTTCTTGCATTTGATAAGCATCTTCAAGTGCTTGGATTGGATCATCGCATTTCTCACCAATTCCCTCAGAAATCGCCAAGTAGGCGACATTTGTTTTTTCCCATCTGTTGTCGCGATCCATTGCATAAAATCTGCCAACAAGGGTTGCAATCTCTCCCACACCCACTTCTTTTACTTTTTCCTGCAACTCTTTAATGAATCCGACTCCCGATGTCGGCGCTGTGTCTCGGCCATCCATAAAACAATGCAGGAATACTTTTTTTATTCCTTCCCGCTTTGCAAATTCCAAAAGGGTATAAATATGCTGATTACTGCCGTGCACGCAACCATCGGAAAGAATTCCTAACACATGCAATGCGGATTTATCTTTCAGGCATCTTCTTGCCACTGTTTTTAATGTTTTGTTCTCAAAGAATTCTCCATTTTCGATGGTTTCGTTGATTTTCCCCAGGTTTCCAAGGACTATTCTTCCTGCTCCAATGTTTGTGTGCCCAACCTCAGAGTTGCCCATCTGGCCTTCAGGCAAGCCAACTGCTTCGCCCGAAGCCTTCAAAGTTGTGTTGGGGCAATTTTTTAGCAGCCTATCTAGGGTTGGAGTTTTGGCTTGTGCAATTGCATTGTTATGAGTTCCATGACTAATCCCGAAGCCATCTAAGATAATCAGAACCAGTGGTTTCATGTTAACTTCAACACCCATCAAATTTGATTTGTAGCGAAAAACCTATTATTACGGCTTAGTCGGGTGGCTCTGATTCAGGATTTTGCTTGTTTTCTCTGTCGTTTAAATAAGCCGACGTTTCTGTTGGCAGTCCCTTTTGCAGCAACTTTTTCTCTACTACTCTTTTTATGAACACATAAAAGGTGGCAAAGATAGGGACCCCGAGGATCAGCCCAGGGACGCCAAACAACTTGCCAAACAGAACGATTGCGAAAATTACCCAAAATCCGCTTAACCCCGTTTTATCTCCCAAAATTTTGGGGCTCAAGATATTTGCATCTAATAACTGCAGAAGTGTAATAAGCAATATGAACAAGAACGCTTGGACTGGCGATTCAAGCAACAGAATAACACAGCTTGGAATGGCTCCAATGAATGGCCCAAAATAAGGAATCATGTTTGCTATCCCAATTATTGTGCTGATAAGAATCGAATATGGCATTCTTAAGATTAACATTCCAATGCAACATATAATCCCTACGATAACAGAGTTCAAAAACTTGCCAAACATAAAGTTGTTGAAAGTACTGTTGAGCTCTCGGCCAACGTCAACCATCTTTTGCAGTTTTTCGGTTTTCAAAAACACGCTCAAAAACTTCTTTACCTGAGCACAGAATGTCTCTTTACTCGCTAAGAAATAAACCGACATGATGCAGGTTACAACAACATTGAAGATCCACTTGGTTAATTGTGTGGCAAAAGGAATAACATAAAGTGAAAGATCTTTCAGGCCCTTAGTTATAACCTCCCACATATTCTTGAGCGAATTGTTGAACTGATCCGACAAAGTTTTGGCGGGAAGGTTCAGCAATTCTTCTAGCCACTTCCCCCAGCCGCTAACATATGCAATCAGTTCGTTTGCATTTATTTTGTTCATGTTGTCCATGATATAGGGGATTAGAAAGCCCATCATGAATGCAACTATAAGAAGGATAACTATCCACGAAAGAGATACGCTAAGCCTTCTTATTACTTTTGGAGAGAGTTTGATGCCCTGCAATTTTTTAATTTTTAATAATGCTTTTAGCGATTTCTCGATCCACATTAGCAATGGATTAATAATATATGCAAGCAACAATCCGTTAAGAATTGGTTTTAATGTCGTCACAAAGCTGCTTAGCCAAATCACGACCTCTACCAACTTGCTGATTCCAAGATAAAATAATATTGCCGCTGCCAACACTCCAAAAGCATAAAGCGACCCGGCAAGATATTTATTATTCCATTCACCTTTTTTAAACAAATCGTTCCCTCCTATGCTTATCAGGATATATTAATATCTATTTCGTAACTACCCGTGACCCAGACATCAGGAACTTCCGGAATATTTATGCTGACCGGAACTTGCTTTCTGCCGGAAGCATCTGCCGGCAAGTCTTGAAGATCAGCAACAACAGATAGGTTCCTCCCTTGCAATTTCTTTAAACTTTTTTGTGGTCCAACAAGGGTGATATCACGAATTTGCTCGGTCAATAACCGGACCTTTTTATTCACAGGTTCATTTACAAGCTCTATATTCTTAGAAGAAACAACCTTTGTCTCAATGTCATTGTTCACCATTTTTACACTAATCTCTGGGATGTCATCCACGTTCCATATTCCGGACGTAAGGACGTTTTTCATATCGAATAGGATCGTGTTTTGGTCAGGTGTCAACTTGCTAATATCAATGTCACCCAAAAAAACCTCAGCAATGGCATCATATTTTTGGGGGTCACAACCTATCTTTATGGTTTTTTGAGAAAGTTCGAACTTTTCGGACTTCATACGAGTTTTGTCAAAATCTTTTGGATAATTGATGAATTCATACCTAAGAGGGACTTCTTTGACTTTAAACACGGGAATTGTAACTTTCATAGATTTAGGGAGGCCGGAAATGTCGTTATCATCTTCAATTTTAATTTCTGTTTTGTCTTCCCTCAGTAACTTCACATCTCCTTCTAGAAAACTGGTGTCTTTTGGTTTGTTTTCTGGGAGCACAACTTTGCAAGAGCTGATGCCGCCGAGCTCCAGCTCTGGCCCAATTATGGTTATATTTTCTTGCTTTGGTTGGGGCATTCCCAACAAATATTCTTTGGGAACTTCTAATTTGGAAGTATCAACTTCCACCTTCAGCACTTTTGTGATCAGTTTGTCAAATTTAACACTCATCTCTTTCGGATAGATTGAAACTATCTCTATGCCTTTTCTCAAAGGATCTGCATAAAGTTCCAGGCTATATTCTCCGGCTGCAACAACCCGAGAAAGATCAGCGTAAACCTTCAGATCTTTGCTCTTGTCTAGTGTTCCAAGAACTTGTCGGCTTCCTTTTATTCTAACGTTGGCTGGATATTCACTTTTAACAGGCCTTAACTCTTTTGTTTTTGCCATGTCTTTCGTGTCTATATTAAAAAGCACACTGAAGCTGCGAATTGTTTCTGTTTCGAGTTTTGATGCGACAGAAAACCACAGGCAAAATGCGAATATTAACGCAAAAATTCCCCAAACCCATCTGTTATTTAAAATCGCCTTAACGGATTTCTCTGCCAAAACTCACACCTCAATTCAACCAACGGCACGCATCTTTATAAGATGCCACTCAAGTTTTTTTTAATCTTTTCAATATCCTGAAATTCTTAAGCGCATCCCAGAAGCTTTCACGTTGGTTTTCGTTTGTGGGCATCAATTCAATTTCCAAGAGGCTTTGAAGTCGTTCTTTCGACTTAATGGCTTTTAACTCGCCTTTGTGCGCAACTGAAATGGCCCCAAGTTCTTCAGAAACAATCAAGACCAAAGCATCTGAGTTCTCACTAATTCCGATTCCTGCGCGGTGCCTTGTTCCATATTTTTTGTTTAGGTTTCGTTTTTGGGTCAGTGGTAAAATACATCCCGCCGCATAAATTTTGTCACCATCTATTATCACTGCGCCATCGTGCAGTGGAGTATTTATAAAAAATATATTAAGAAGCAATTCACGTGTGATTTTTGCATCCAAGATAATCCCGGTCTGCTCAATATCGTCCAGGGAATCACGCTTTTTAACAACTATAAGTGCGCCGGTTCTTCTTTCCGCCATGTTATTACAGGCATCACAGAGAGTTTTTATGGTTTCAAGTTTTTGAGCATTTTCAAGCTCATTTCCGTTTCCCCAAAACGCCATGTTAATTTTTGTTCTTCCAAATCGTTCAAAAATGCGTCTCAATTCCGGTTGGAATACTACTACCATTACTATTAACCCAACAGTGGAAAGTTGTTCAAGTATGTGAGCTGTTGTGATAAAATTCGCAATTTTTGAAACCAAATAGATCGCGTACGCGATGACCAGAATCGCAATGCCCTTGAACAAGCGCTGTGCTCTTATTTCATGCAACACCTTAAAACCCCAATATGCAAAACCTGCAACTATCAAGATATCAACTGCGTCACTCAGGCCAAATGTTTTAAGCACTCCCATTGTAGATTCAAAAATTTGCATCAAGGCAATTCCTTTCGGCTTTCTTTAAAGAAGGATACTTCAAAGAATATTCAAGTGTTCAAGCATTCCAACCACAATAGCAAATGTTCCAACAAACACGGTGTAATAAGCAAACAGATGGAACTTACCCTTTTTTATTACTTTTTCGAGTGTATTTACGCAAATACAACCCACTAACACAGAAATTAGCACGGCAATTGGGATCAACCATCCATTGCCATAATCCATCTGGCCTGAGCTTTCACTAACACTCACCAATTCTGCTGCGCAGATTGCTGGGATGCTCAAGAGAAAGGAATACATAATACAATATTTAATTGATAACCCCAAAATAAGGCCGACTGCAATTGTGATTCCCGACCTTGAAATGCCCGGCAATGGGGCAATAAGAGCTTGGACGAGACCAATCAAAAGCGCATCTGCGTATCGCATTTCCATCGCACTTTTACTGCCATGTATCTTTTTGCAGGAAATTAACACAATTGTTGCGGTCAACAGAAAAAAAATGCCTAGCAATATCGTGTTGTCCAGATCCATTACACGTCTATATTGTTTTCTGAGAACAAAAGTTATAATCAGCGGAGCTGTGGACGTTGCAAGCAGAGTGAGTAACCGCCTGTAATATGAGTTGGTATATCTTCGGTTAACAAGGTCTAAAACTAGATTGAACATTTCGCCTGTCAATTTTAAAATGACTTTCCAATATGTTAATAAAATTGTCACAAGAGTTCCCATGTGCAGTGTAACGTAAAGAAAAACATTGTCTTTGGCAGCTCCCTTTTGGAAATGTTGAATTAATAGCATGTGACCGGAACTGGAAACGGGGAGAAATTCGGTTAATCCTTGAACAATTGCGTATATAAATATAACGAAAGCTGACTTCATGTTCCTCCCTTTTCCCTCGTCAATAAATCTGTTATTTTTTAAGAATTTTCGGTAAGCATCAAATTCAAACATGAACCTCAACTATTTTAACACTTTTAGGCCTTTTTAGCAAAGTGTTGCACTTGACTTGACAATCTGCCAATCCTCTCCCTGCGTCTTCTCCACAACGCTTTTTATCAAAGTTTTAGGTGTTTTGCCTTGAGATTTTCAAGTAAAAATTCTGAGGTATTTTCTGGGGAAAAGCAACAGATGCCTCTTGTTTACAAAAAATTTACAAAGTTTCGGGTAAATTTTAAAGCAACCGTGATGCAGGGAGGTGGACTGTGATATAATAACAGTGGATAAAAAGAACGGCACGTTTCGTTGATGTGCAGTGGAAGAAGGGGTTCGATGGGCGGAAATTTGCTCAGGTTAAGAGATCTTTCGCTCGCGGAAATTGAGGCCATACTGGATCAGGCCCAGGATTTTTGTGATGGAGAAAAATATCAGAAACTTGCCGGCAAAATAGTCTGCAATCTTTTTTTTGAGCCTTCAACTCGCACTTTATATAGTTTTCAGGTGGCTCAGGAAAGGTTGGGCCTTAAGGTGATTTCTTTCAACCCGGGGAGTTCTTCATTGCAGAAAGACGAATCTTTTTATGACACGGTAAAAACTTTTGACAGTTTTGGGGCAGATCTTTTAGTAATACGTCACTCTCAAAATGAATATTATAATGAACTCGTTGACAAGGTAAGCACCCCTATCATAAACGGTGGTGACGGCACAGGTCAGCATCCAACGCAATCGCTTTTAGATCTCTTAACCATCCGGCAGGAGTTTGGCCATTTGGATGGTCTTTCGGTTGCCATAATCGGGGATATTGCTCATTCCAGGGTGGCGCACACCAACTTTGAGATAATGAAGCGGTTTGGTATGCAGGTGTATACAAGTGGTCCGCCGGAATACATGGAAGAAGGCATGAACTTTATCCCGTTTGAGCAGGCTCTCATTAGGTGTGACATCATCATGGCACTGCGCATTCAGCACGAACGGCATCAGATGAAATTTAATATGAGTCTGGAAGAATATCATCAAACATATGGATTAAACGCTCAAAATGTGGATTTAATGAGGAAAAGCGCCATCATTATGCATCCGGCGCCTGTAAACAGAAATGTAGAAATTGCTGATGAATTAGTGGAATCTTCTAGGTCGCGGATATTCAAACAGATGCAAAATGGTGTTTTTGTTCGCATGGCAGTCATAAGATATGCTTTAGGAGGAGATTAATGGGACTCTTGATTAAGAACGGTCTCCTTTACACAGGGAGTGGCTTCATAAAAAGGGATTTGCTTTGCCGTGACAGCCTGATTGCAGAGATAGGCGAAGACATTTCGGGTGAAGGTTATGGAGAGTATATAGATGCCGAAAACTTAGTGGTTTCTCCGGGTTTTGTTGACCTTCACACGCACCTCAGAGAACCAGGGGCTTCTTACAAAGAAACCATTTCCACTGGTACCGCAGCAGCCGTTGCGGGAGGCTTTACTACTGTTTGTGCTATGCCAAATCTGAACCCGGTGCCTGACTCGGCTGAAAACTTGGTGGTGCAACAAGAAATAATAGCCAGAGATGCGCGCTGTCAAGTGTTGCCTTTCATGTCCATAACTCTCAGGAGAATGGGTGTTCACGTGACGTCGCCTGTTGCCGGTTGTGTTGGCATCTCTGATGATGGCAGTGGCGTGCAAAGTGAAGAAGTCATGGCTGAAGCAATGAATCAGGCTGCACGGAGAGACATTTTGATAAGTGCGCATTGTGAAGATGAAAATTTGGTTTCTGAAGGCGGCTGTGTGCATGATGGTGTTTTGGCGAAAAATGGTTTGGCTGGAATAAGCAGTGAATCTGAATATCTGCAGTTGCAAAGAGATCTGAGGCTTGTCGAAAAATATCGGTGTCGATATCACGTTTGCCATGTTTCCACCAAGGAATCGATAGGAATGGTAAGAAAAGCGAAATCTGATGGTTTGCCGGTCAGTTGTGAGGTTACTCCACACCATGCGTTACTTTGCGAAGACGATGTTGTTTGTGATGATGGACGTTTCAAAATGGCTCCGCCACTGCGTTCGTCCCAAGACAGAAGCGCTTTGGTGGGAGCACTTTTAGATGGCACTGTTGATGCGATAGCTACTGATCACGCTCCGCATGCCGCTTTTGAAAAAAACAGAGGGTTAAAAGATAGTGCCATGGGGGTTGTGGGATTGGAATGTGCTTTTGCCGCACTTTACACAGATCTTGTGAAGACTGCTGTTATGCCGTTTGAGCGGCTTCTCTTTTTGTTAACATTTGGTCCCAGCAATGTGATAAAATTGCCTTGCGGACTTGAAATTGGCAACAAAGCCAACATAACTTTGATAGACCCAAATGCAACGTGGGTTATAGATAGCCGTGAGTTTTTTTCCAAGGGGCGGTCTACTCCTTTTGATGGAAAGAAAGTTGCTGGAAAGGTTGTTTCTACGATTTTTGAGGGCAAGAAAGTCTATCAGCTTTAAAAAGGTTGAAATAAACGAATTTGCTGCAAATTTCGAAATGCTTGGCTGAGTCGTTTTTTATTTTTTGACATCTTTGCGTTGTTATGCTACAATACAACTAGAAGGAGTAGGTCCGCTTTCGTACGGCGGCCTAGTCACTAATTGTTTCTAGACCGCTTCCCCAGCGTTATTCGCTAGGTCGGCGGTCTATCTGCTGAGGAAAATGTATATCTTCAAAAGAACTATAATTAATTCTAATATAAAGACTATAAGCTCCATTCGCATCAACCTCCTTTCAGAAAGGAAGTTGACTAGACCGCTTCAAACAGGCCCACCCCGTGAAGTATTGTAGCATAATTTGTGTTACAAATCAAAACAAAAAACTTGGACTTGCGAAAAAGGCGTTCTGAAGAGGAAATTCATCATCTTTGTTTTAAATTCCGGAATGCTTGGAAAGCATCGGAAGGGTTGAAAGTCTGAAAATATCGTTGAAAGGGGGGGGTCTTTGTGAAGGATAGGAAATTGATTTTTGAAAACGGGGAAAGTTTTTTGGGCACAGGTTTTGGCGCTGATGTAGACACTGTGCAGGAAGTGGTATTTAATACTTCTATGGTAGGTTATCAGGAAATATTTTCGGACCCGTCATATTATGGACAAATGGTTTGCATGACCTAC
The DNA here is from genome assembly GCA_026001145.1 of Clostridia bacterium. Lineage (GTDB taxonomy): Bacteria > Bacillota > Clostridia > Oscillospirales > Ruminococcaceae > BNZN01. The sequence continues at coordinate 37,184 of BNZN01000003.1, forward strand.
CCTTTGGTCGGGAACTATGGACTCACCGATGACGACTATGAGACAAAAAAACCAAGAATTGGTGGGTTTATTGTGCGTGAATATAACGATAGACCTTCGAATTATCGTTATACAAAAACTCTCAGTGATGACCTGAAAGAACATGGTATTCCTGGGATATCTGGATTAGATACCAGGCAAATCACTCGCATGATAAGATATGGAGGTAGTGCGCGCGCTCTTTTAACAAGCGCCGACACCACGGTAGAGTGTGGCCTTGAGATAATAAAAGAGTCACCTATAATTCATGATCATGTGGAACGGGTTTCTTGTTCTAGGTTGTGGTACAGTCGTACTGCCAATTTTAGATATGGTGTTGTTATCATTGATTGTGGAGTGAAGCACAATATCATACGTTCTTTGATTAAAAAAAAGTGCAATGTCATAATAGCGCCTTATAATATTTCTGCTGATGAGATACTTGGGTTGAGACCGGATGGCGTTCTCATTTCAAACGGGCCCGGCGATCCGCAGGATGACGAAGGGATAATAAAAGTAATAAGACAATTGCAGGGTACATTGCCTATCTTCGGGATATGTTTGGGGCATCAGCTTATTGCTTTGGCGAATGGTGCCAAGACTTTTAAGATGAAGTTTGGGCATCGTGGCGGTAATCATCCAGTGAGGGAATTAAGAACTAACAAAATCGAAATGACTTCTCAAAACCATTCCTACGCAGTAGACATGGGTAGTTTAGAAAATACCAGGCTTAAGTTAACGCACATAAATCTTCTTGATAATACTGCCGAGGGTCTTGAGATAGACGAAGATAATATATTTTCGGTGCAATACCATCCGGAAAGTTCGCCGGGACCACAGGACAGTGCCTACCTTTTTGACAGATTTATCGACAGAATTGAAGAATGCAAGGTGAAAGGCAGGTAAGCCACATGCCAAAACGTACGGATATCCGCAAAATCTTAATTATAGGTTCTGGACCAATTGTCATAGGGCAGGCCGCTGAGTTTGATTATTCCGGCACGCAGGCTTGTCTTGCTTTGAGGGAGCAGGGTTATTTTGTTATCTTAGTTAACTCTAACCCCGCTACCATAATGACTGACGTAGATATTGCCGACAAGATTTATATGGAACCTCTTACTTTGGAATATGTGGCTAGGATAATAAGAAAAGAGCGTCCGCATGCGCTTTTGCCAACTTTAGGAGGGCAAACCGGCTTGAATATTGCGGTACAGCTTTTCAAAAAGGGCATCTTAAGCGAATGTAGGTGCGAATTGCTGGGGACTAGTGTGGAATCTATTGAGCAAGCAGAAGATAGGGAAAAGTTCAAGGCCTTGTGCCAGAGAATAGACGAACCTTGCATAGAGTCCGGCGCCGTAAATGATATACAAGGTGCCTTGGATATGGCTGAAAAAATTGGGTTCCCGGTGATTTTAAGGCCAGCCTTCACTTTGGGTGGTTCCGGCGGTGGTTTTGCGCACACTCCTGAAGAATTAGAAAGATTAGCTGAATTGGCGCTGCGCATATCGCCGGTTTCGCAGGTTCTGGTTGAAAAGTCTATAAAAGGGTATAAAGAAATCGAATATGAAGTAATGCACGACAAAAACGGGACGGCTATAACTATTTGCAACATGGAAAATCTTGATCCTGTGGGAATTCACACTGGTGATTCGATAGTAGTGTGCCCTTCGCAAACGCTCACAAACAAAGAGTATCACATGCTTCGTGATTCTGCTTTGCACATTGTTCGTGAACTCAAAATTGAAGGTGGATGTAATGTGCAGTTTGCATTGGATCCCTTCTCTTTTGAGTATTTTATAATAGAGGTGAACCCACGTGTTTCGCGCTCGTCAGCGCTGGCTTCAAAGGCCAGCGGATACCCAATTGCCAGGGTCTCAGCACTTATTTCTGTAGGCATGTGCTTGGATGAAATCCAGATAGCTAATACTCCCGCGAGTTTTGAGCCTACCTTGGATTATGTGGTAACAAAAATTCCACGTTTTCCATTCGATAAGTTTGACCAGGCGCCACGAGAGTTGACTACGCAGATGAAGTCTACGGGTGAAGTCATGGCTATCGGTCGGAATATGGAAGAAAGTTTGCTCAAGGCCATCCGCAGCCTGGAGCTGGGAATTAGTCATCTGTGGTTGCGCAAATTTGATAACTGTGAAACTAACGAGTTACTGTCACTTATAAAGGCCCCGACTGATGAATGTATATACGCCATAGCGGAGTTGTTGCGTCGTGATGTGGATCCCATCCTCATTTGCAACCTTACTAAGATTGATCTCTTTTTCGTTTCCAAAATGGAAAACATAATAAAGCTGGAGAAAGAGCTTAAAGAACAGCCTGGGAATATTGATTGTTTGCGCAAGGTGAAAACTTTCGGATTCTCAGATGATTATATCGCTTATCTCTGGGGCAAAACATCGGAAGAGATGTTCCGGCTGCGGCAAGAAAACGGAATTATGCCAGTTTATAAGATGATTGATACCTGTGCCAGTGAATTTGATTCTTATGTGGCTTATTTTTATTCCACCTATGAAAGCGAAAACGAATCGAAGGTGACTGGCAACAAGAAGAAGATAATAGTGCTTGGTTCTGGGCCTGTGCGTGTGGGGCAGGGCATCGAGTTTGATTATTCCACTGTCCACGCAATTTGGGCGATACAAGAGGCAGGGTTTGAAGCGATAATTATAAACAACAACCCCGGAACGGTTTCGACCGACTATTCCATTTCAGACAAGCTTTATTTTGAACCTCTTTGCGCAGAAGACATAATGAATATAATAAGTTTGGAAAAGCCAGATGGTGTGATAGTTTCGTTGGGTGGTCAAACAGCGATAAACTTGGCGGAAAAGATAGAGAAGATGGGCGCTTCAGTAATTGGAACCAGCATAGATGCGATAAAGAATGCCGAAAATCGCGGAAGTTTTGAAAAATGTCTGAAAAAACTGGGGATTCCGCACCCTGAGGGACGGCTGGTCACAACCTTAAAAGAGGGGGAAAAGGCAGCCAGCGAGATTGGATACCCGGTGTTGGTAAGGCCTTCTTTTGTGTTGGGTGGCAGAGCTATGCGGATTGTTCATAGCGATTCTGATCTTCGCCAATATTTAAATGATGCTGTTTTAGTGAATGAAGGCTGCCCTGTTTGGGTAGACAGGTATATCTCTGGCAAAGAGCTGGATGTTGATGCCGTTTGTGACGGCAAAGATGTGTTTATCCCCGGCATAATGGAGCACGTGGAGCGCACCGGTGTGCATTCTGGAGACTCTATAAGCGTATATCCTACTTTTTCAATTAAGCCCAAAGTGAAAGAAACTGTGATAGATTACACCATAAGGTTGGGGTTGGGGATAGGAATAATCGGGCCATTTAATGTGCAGTTTATTGTGGACGAAAATGATCAGGTTTTTGTTATAGAGGTCAACCCCAGATCTAGCCGCACTATACCGTTTATTTCCAAAGCCACTGGCATAAATCTTGCTAACATAGCAACTAAGGTTCAGATGGGGCAATCTTTAAAGGCGCAGGGTTTTGGTACGTATATGGCCGCCGAAAAAAAGCGTTGGTACGTTAAGACGCCGGTCTTTTCTTTCTCTAAAATTCTTGGTGCTGATGCTTATTTATCTCCCGAAATGAAATCCACAGGAGAAGCTATAGGATATGATGACACGCTCAACAAGGCCTTGTATAAAGCACTTAAAGCTTCTGGTTTGCGGGTTAAAAATTACGGGACGGTTTTTGTGACTGTGGCAGATAGCGATAAGGCTCGTGTGCTGCCCCTTGTTCGCAAGTTTTATGATCTGGGATTCAATATAGAAGCAACGAAGGGGACATCAGATTTCTTGAAGAAAAACGGAATAAAAACGCGTGCCAAGAAGAAAATAAGCGAAGGCAGCAACGAAATATTAGATTCTTTGCGGCAGGGTTATATAACTTATGTTGTGAATACCCTTAGTTTGGATGAAGTAGGAAGACATGACGGCTTTATGATACGTCGTCAGGCTGTGGAAAATAATGTGAATATTTTTACGTCGTTGGACACAGTGGCGGTGCTCTTGGATGTGCTTAGCGATATTACTCTCGGTGTTTCTGCCGTGAACAGTGAGGTTTTACATGAAAAAGCAGGCATCTTACGAAATAAAGAAGAATCAATCTCTGGCTAAAGATATTTTTTTGATGACACTTGTTGGTCCCATGGATTTTTCGCCCAAGCCAGGGCAGTTCATAAACATAAAGATAGACGGCTTTTATTTGCGCAGGCCCATTAGTATTTGCAGCTTCGACGAGGAATCCATGGACATTATCTATAAGATTGTGGGGAACGGAACCCATGCACTTTCGCAGATGTTGCCAGGACAAAAGTTAGATGTTCTTTGTGGCTTGGGCAACGGTTTCGATCTGAGTTTGGCAAGCGGAAAGATTGTGCTTGTTGGTGGTGGCGTGGGGATCCCGCCGCTTTATGGTCTTGCGAAAGAATTAAAGGCGGCTGGTTCTCAGTTCTCGGCGGTGTTGGGTTGGCAAACCGGTGATCAAGCTTTTTTTATTGACGAATTCGCTGCGCTTTGCCCCACTCACGGTGCAACGAATGATGGTGAAATAGGCAAAAAAGGCACAGTTACTGACATTTTGAAAGAGCTTTCTTATGATTATTATTTCACTTGTGGGCCAAAGCTAATGCTAAAAGCGGTCCATGACCTTGGTGGCAACGGGCAGCTTTCTTTTGAGGCACGGATGGGTTGCGGTTTTGGGGCATGCATGGGTTGTTCCTGCAAAACTTTGAGTGGAAGTAAACGCATCTGCACACAAGGGCCGGTTCTGCGTAGTGATGAGGTGATATTTTCATGAATAAACTTGGTGTGACTTTAAGTGGTTGGGAGCTGGCAAACCCAGTTATTGCCGCCAGCGGTACTTTTGGTTTTGGGCATGAATTTGCTCCTTGGTATGATATAAATATTCTGGGCAGCATTAGTTTGAAGGGAACCACAAGAGAGCCACGTTTTGGAAACCCCGCCCCCAGGATTGCGGAATGCTGCGGGGGGATGTTAAATGCCATTGGGCTGCAGAACCCTGGTGTGAAATCTGTCATCTCCCAAGAAATTCCCGATTTGCGCAAAGTTTTTAAAAAAAAGGTAATTGCGAATGTGGCGGGTTTTTCGGTTGAGGAATATGTTCAGGTTGCCGCTTTGTTTGATGCCGTGGAAGAGGTTGCATTGCTTGAGATAAACATCAGCTGCCCAAATGTTAAGAGTGGTGGCATGGCTTTTGGCTCTTCGGCGGAATCTGCCTCGATTGTTTGCCGTGAAGTGAAAAAAGTGGCGAAAAAGCCGGTTTACATGAAGCTTTCACCCAATGTTGCAAACATCACAGAAATAGCGCAAGCTGCTGAAGCTGCTGGAGCAGATGGTTTGGTGTTAATTAATACTCTTTTGGGTATGGTTATCGACCCGGCTAGCGGGAAACCCATTGTGTCAACTAAAATGGCTGGCTTTTCTGGGCCTGCAATAAAGCCAGTTGCTTTGCGCATGATATATCAAGTTTATTCTAGCGTTAAGATTCCCATAATCGGTGTGGGTGTTATCCTTGTGCAGTTGTGAGTTTTTTGAAGTCTGATTTCGTCTGATTATTCCAAAAAGTTTTGCCAGTTTGAGCTTTGTGGATCGTCCCTAAAGGCACGCAACCCCTTTACATCACCG
>BNZN01000004.1 GCA_026001145.1 Clostridia bacterium
CATCCAAATTGGCACAATCAACGTATTTTTGTCGATAGCCGAAAGTTCTTCTTTCATGCAAAGGGTGGCGCCTACCCCGCGCGGAATACTCGCAGCATCTAAAACCTTAAAGGCGCTGGCCAATTCTGTCCCCGGCGATGCGGATTTCTTGATTTCGAATGGGTGCAACTCCTCATCGCTTTCCATAACCATGTCAATTTCTTTGTTGTCTTTATCCCGGTAATAATGAAGTAAGCATTCTTTTCCGGCATTCCCATAAATTTTTATCATTTCCGCAACGACGTAATTTTCAAGGATCACACCGTTGATTGCTCCATTCATAAGAATTTCTGCACTGGAATATTTTGTCAAATATGTAACTAGACCTGTGTCAAAAAAATACATTTTGGGCGTCTTAACCACTCGCTTGAGCAGGTTGTTGGAATAGGGACGCAGAAAGAAAATGACGACGGACCTTTCCATCAAACACAACCATCGCTTAGCTGTGTCATCGGTGACACCCACATCCAAAGCAATACCATGAATATTCAGCATCTGCCCCACACGGCAAGCAGCGGCACGAACAAAATCTACAAAAAGCAATGCATCAACCCGCTCAACCATGTCGCCAATATCACGTTGAATATAAGACTGCAAATAACTTCCATAAAACAGTTCACGATTCGGAAATTTTCCGCTGATGCTGCCTGGCATAGAGCCTTTCCAAACACGCTCATATATCCCCAACGTATCCGTTTTTACCATGGTAGTTGCACGCACCTGAAGTTTTGGAATGCTTATTTCAAAAGGTGTGTTCTCACCTTTTCCATAAATTTCGTGCTGGGACAAAGAAGACATGTGCAAAATCGCTATGCGGCCAGCCAGGGATGAGCCAATTCCATCAACCGAAATGCGAACCAGTCATCCAGAAAGAGCCGGGTTTTGCACCGTTATCTATGGCAATTTTGATACGTGAAAACAACTCCGGTGCATATTGCACCTCATCAATCAGTACCGGTGCAGGGTTCAAGGACAAAAACAACTCCGGATCGGTCCGTGCCATTTTCCGCGCTTCCAAGTCATCCAGCGTAACATATCTACGGCCGCTGCTGGTAATTTTTTATAAAGTAGTCGTTTTGCCTACCTGTCGCGGACCTGTGACTAATATCGCAGCATAAGACTCTGATGCCTCTAAAATAATTTTTTCTATATCTCGTTTAATATAATCCATAAAACCTCCCATCTCGCTACGTGTAAGATGTAGCGTTACAATTGATGTGAGACTTTCCAAGCATTCCGAAATTCGTAGCACTTCGCTTTCTACCTTCCTGCTTAAAGTCGATTCTTTTCTTTCCGAACATTCCAATATTTAAAACAAAAACTTTAAACTTTGGCAAAAAGCGTTGTGGAGAGGGTCCAGGGGGAGGAGTTCGCAATCTCCCCCTGGTTCGTTTCTTTTGGTACTTTTCTTGGGTTTCGCCAAGAAAAGTACCAAAAGGCGGTTTTGTTCCGAATCTCGGAATGCTTGGAAAGCACACGAAAAAACGAGTTTGTTTTGAATTCCGGAATGTTTGGAAAGCAAACAAATAAGCTTAATCAAAACTTTCCACCTCACCACGTGTGAGATGCCTATATTGTCCCACCTTAAGCATGCCAAGTTTCAAATCACCCAAAGCAATCCTCTTCAATCTTATCGCTTCAAGCCCGGCAAAATCGCACATTCTGCGGATTTGTCTGTTTTTGCCCTGTGTTATTTTTATAATCAAGACTGATCTATCAACATATTCGCGTTCAACCGTTACTTCCGCCGGAGAAACCTCTTTGCCATCCAATATGAACTGCAACGAAAGCTTTACCAAATGCGCTTCCTGCACCCTCGGTTTTATTGTGACCCTGTAAGTTTTGACTATTTTGTTTCTAGGATGTGTGATCCTGTTGGTGAAATCGCCGTCGTTTGTGAAAAGAAGGAGCCCCTCTGAATTTTTATCCAGCCTTCCAACATTATACACCCTCTCCTTGATGTCACTCAACAGATCCACGGCAAAATGCTTGCAGTGCTTATCTTGAAGACTGCTAACATACCCTCTTGGCTTGTTCAGCATAATGTACAACTTTTTCTGCGCGTTAAACTCTATTTGTTTCCCGTCAAGCTCGACCAAATCACGCTTCACGTCCACACACACTCCAACAGTTGCCAGTTTTTTATTCACAGAGATGCGACCACTCCGAATGGCTTGTTCAGCAGCTCTTCTGCTCATTATCCCGTATGCTGAAAGTGTTTTCTGAAGCAAAACAGTGTCAAAATCAGGCATCATCTTCACTCTTTTTTTCTTCGTTCTTCTTTTCCTTTTTGTCACGTTTCTTTGAATCAAAGTGTGCAGCCATATTTTTACACAGCTCTGGAATTTCTGCAATCAGATCATGCAACCGGCTCGAACCGCCAAGTTCCAAGAGCTTCACCCCATTTTCGTCAACAACCAAAAAGCCAATTGGGGTCAAACTAACACCAGCACCGCTGCCGAGTGAATAACCCGGCTCTTTTTCTTTTTTTGCCCGATCAGATCCACCCAACGCAAATCCAAGCGAAACCTTTGATATTGGAATTATGCTTGTCCCTTCCTTGACATTCACCGGTTCACCGATTATCACCTCAGTTTCAACCAACTCCTTGAGTTTTAACATAATATTTCTTACTGCCTCGTTAAAACTATCTTCCACTCACATCACCACTTTCTGTTTTTTTGTTTGCACCGATATTGTACCACATAGTCTAACCTAAGGCAATTGCAATCCGTGACAAGAGTGTCAGCCAAATTCATTTTTATGCAAAAATCTTAAAAACTTTCAAATATTTTGAATTAAATTAGTTGTGTTGTCGCAAAAGCAACTTTTAATGACAGAAAGGTTGACATAGCATATAGAGTGTGATAAACTACTAGACGTGGGGCTACGTGTCCAAGTTCCAAATTTTAGAAAAGAGGTACTTTGCATGAAATGTAAGAAAAACTTGGCATTGTTCTTTTGTGGGATAGTGATGATTAGCAACTGCGCCATAGTTGCCGGTACGCCTTATAATATAAAAAGGGAGTTCAGTGAAGCAGAATTGCAAACTCTTTCGCAGGAATTATATCTCAAGGCACAAAACATCTTGGAGCAAGAAAAAAAGACTCGCGGAAGTTTAAAAGACTTGAACGTGTCAAACATTCTAGAGATTTTGCATGCACACAACCGCTTTGGCAGCGTGCCAACGGTAGTAAATCATGGTGAGTTCGAAAAATTATCTCAGGAAAAAACTGTTTTATATCGGGGAATTTTTGCAGATAATCAAAGCACGTTAGATAAATGGATAAAGCAATTGAAATATGGTGATTGTTTTTACGGCAGCGAATCTGCCATTTTTAGCACCAGTTCATTGGCGGGGGCTAAAGGATACGCTGTTCCATGCCGTGAAAGTGATGGTAAAAGTGGTACAGGAAAAGTAATTAATTTCTTATTGAAAGATGACGCCAAAATCATAAGTGAGAAGGCTCTTGGGCAGTTTATCGAAAAATACAAAAAAGAGATCATCCAGATGTATGTGATGACGGAGATGATTGCGATTTCGAAAAAACTTTTTTGAGTCTTGGAAGCTTCTACCTGCCACTAAAACGTTCTATGACTACTGAATTGTTAGGCTTTGATGCCGTTTGTTCAGAAAATCAGGAAAAAACAGAAGAAGAGGCAAGAAGATGTCAAAAAACACATAATTATAAAGTGCATGGCGAGAAAGAATTTCACGGCGAGCAATATGTAATTCAAAACAGAAGCATGATGATTATTGATGAGAAAGATACTGGGTTGGAATTTTAGAAACGCATATCATAGCGAACATGGCCATCGATTATTTTCAATTTCAACTACTAAAATACTAAAAACGCTTGAGAGAGTGAGACTTTCAGGCGTTTTTGTTGCATCAAACTACAACATACATTCAGTCAAAATCTTCGCCAGTCAAAAGATTAATGATCGTCTTGTATATTTCCTCTGAACCATCCTTAAAGCGTTTTTTCACCGTGTTTAACATCTTTTCTTCGGGAACAAAAAGCGTAATGCTCATCAGCTTTACGCTTTCGTCCGCAATTTCGCAGGTGACTGTATATCCAAACTCATCCCTTTTCGTCTGAATGTTATTCCATTTTTCAAAGTTTATCTTCTTACCATAATTCTCCGCAGAGTTTGCCAAAAGTTCCCTTATGTTTTTGGCAAGGGTTTCTTTCAAGGTCCGTGCCGATTCGATTCCCTCTTTTTCTGGGACATAGCGGCCGTCAACCCTTTTTACTTGACCGTCGCGAGTCAACTCTTCCAGGGCCTGAGAAAAATAAAAATAATTCACAATCCTGTTTAAATCAAGTATATCGAAAATCTGTTCCCTGCTAAGCGGCTCCTCACAACAACTGAGCAAGTAGCAAATTACTAATTTAATTTCTGCCAAATCTGTAAATCCCAATGGACCCACGCCTGCCCTGAGCCCTTCCATAAGAGTATCCTCCCCTTTTCATTTAAGCAAGTCTGGCCGCTTTTCTTTTGTGATTTTTATGGCCGCATCCTTTTGCCAATTCCGAATCATTGCATGATCGCCCGAAAGCAGCTCTTTGGGGACTTTTAACCCTCTCCAAACCTCGGGCCTTGTATACTGCGGATATTCCAACATATTGTTGCTGTGACTTTCATTAACGTAACATTCTTCGTCAGAAAGAACGCCCGGCAAGCACCGCAATATGGCATCAACCAAAGTAAGTGCTGGCAACTCACCGCCGGTTAAAACGTAATCACCAACCGAAATCTCTTCGTCAACAACCAAATCTAAAACGCGTTGATCAACCCCTTCATAATGGCCAGCCAGAACGATTATGTTTTGAATCTTTTTAAGCTCAAACACTTTACGTTGGGTTAATCGCTCACCTTTGGGTGACATGTAAATCACGGTTGCCGCCGCACCATTTAAGGCATCCTTTATTGATCGAATGCATCGATAAATCGGCTCAGCCAACAAAAGCATCCCCAAGCCGCCACCATAAGGATAATCATCCACTTTTCGGTAGCGATCCTCCGCATAGTCCCTTATATTATGCGTATGTACCTCAACAATACCCTTTGCTTTTGCCCTGCCAATTATGCTTTCACTGAGCACAACATCACACATTTGTGGGAACAACGTCGCAATATCAATTCTCATCATCAAACAGCCCTTTGATTGGCGTTATTTTCATCACATTCTGCTCCAAATCCACCATTTTTATAACACTTTTTATCGCCGGAATTAAAAAAACTTTTCCACTTTCATTCTTAATTTCATAAACATCATTCGACCCAGTTTTAATCACATTGAAAATCTTACCATATGTAACTCCAGTTTGGTTGTCAACCACACTCATTCCAAGCAGATCTCGAATTAAAAATTCGCCCTCATCAAGCTTAATCTCGCTGCGTCTGATATATATTATCTTGTTTATGTATCTTCTTGCGACTTCCAGAGTGTCCGCACCTTCGATCTTGGCTAAAATTATTCTCTTATGTTCTCGCCTGTCAAAGAAGTTCTGCTTCGTCCCATCAACATAAAGCTCTTCAACTTCAAGAATATGAGAAGGGTCGTCACACCAAGGGTAAATCTTTATATCTCCTTTGAGGCCGTGCAAGCCCACAATTTTTCCAACTTCAATGTGCTCGTCATGCTTATCTTTCAGGCTCTCCATCGGTCACTTCCACTCCCACACAACCATTTTCATCTGCAGCCACAATCCGCAATTTCACAATTCTATTTCTGGGATCGTCGCCAGACGCAAAAAGAACACTCACATAATTGGGAGTGTATCCTCTGAACTGGCCAGTTCCTGCTTCACTTTCAAACAAAACTTCTTCTGTTTTTCCGACCATGCCCAAGTGAAATTCGTGCTGACTGGCTTTCGCAACCGCGTTCATTCTTTCGAAGCGTTGTTTTTTCACTGCCGTTGCCACCTGATCTTCCATCAAGGCCGCCTTAGTCCCTGATCGCCGTGAATAAGGGAAGATATGCACTTTTGCGAATTTCATCTTTCGTACAAATTCCAAAGATTCTTCAAAATCCGCTTCAGTTTCACCCGGGAACCCAACAATAACGTCTGTGGTTACCACTGGATTTTCAAACAGCTCCCGTATCATGCCAACACTACCCTTATACTCCTGTGCCGTATAGTGGCGATTCATGCCGCGCAAAATCTTGTGGGACCCACTCTGCAACGAAATGTGAAAATGCGGACAAAACTTTTCTTGTTGTGAGAGTCTGTTCAAAAAATCCCGGGTTATAACCTCTTGCTCAAGTGACCCAATGCGAACCCTTTGAATTTGGGGATTGCTGCAAACTAACTCCACCGCATCGGCCAACTCACACCCAATGTCTTTGCCATAAAGCAGCAGATTAATTCCCACCAGCACAATCTCTTTGAAACCACACTCGGCTAATTCCGCAACCTGGGCTTTGATGTCACTCAAACTTTTTGAACAGCTCACCCCCCTGGATTTTGGAATTATGCAATAAGAACAGAAACGATTGCAGCCATCTTGAATCTTTAAAAAAGCTCGCGTCTTGCGCCCTGGTGCCGCTTTTTGGTTTTGAATTTGAAATTTTGCATTTATGTGTTCCTTAAAGCGTTCCTTCAAAAGTTCAGGCAGGTTCATCTTTTCTTTGTTGGGAATCAGCAGATCAACACCAAGTTCGGCAGCTTCTTTTGGGAACGCACTAACAAAACAACCCGTTAAAATAAGAAAACCGCCGCCACGCCTCGCCCTGCTGATCATCTGCCGAGTTTTTCTGTCACTGATTGAGGTCACTGTGCAGGAATTAACGATACAGATGTCTGCTTTTTCTTCTTTTGGGACAATTTCAAAACCAGCTTCCGCAAGCTTTTGTTTCAAAACTTCCGTCTCATATTGGTTGACCTTGCATCCCAAAGTATAAAAGCCTATCTTCATCCAAAACCAGTTCCCGTCTCCAATTTGTTTCTCAGTAAAAACCCGGAAGAAGGAGTCCGTAATGCCCCCAATTTATTTCTTTTGAAATCAAGTGACGTGTTAAAGAACATACTCTGCAACTAACGGTCGCCACCCAAAAGACCAACTATATCGTCACCTGCTTTTATTTTCTTGACAAAAGCCCCAAATAAAGTTGTAAGTTTATTGTACGCCCCTCCCAGCTTTACAGCTTCACCCGCCATATCAACTATAGCATATTCCAAAGAACCTTGCTCTGTTTCAGCCCCTTCAATTAACCAAGGCTCACCCAATCCCTCATAAACAAATCTAGAATCTCCAATCGGGCGCATTTTATAATATTCCTTCACATCAAAGACCCCAAGATCCAGTTTCTTCGTTTTGTCGTTGGGATCCCATTCAACTTTTTCATCATCTGAACCCACCGCCAAAAAACCATCACGCCCAAGATAATAAACGTCTGTTTTCTCACCCGTTATTTCATTTGTCTTCTCGTCTCTTATCGTATCAAAATTCTCTGTCCGTGAGAAACAAACATCTCCTTTTTCGTTTACTAATTTAAGGAAACCTTTGTCATCAGTTACGGAATAACACAAAGAATTATGTGTTTCCTTCAACTCCCCTTGCACAAAAGGCGAATAAGTATCGGACCCGACGCTCATACCCTTATCCAACGCATTGTTGCTCGCAGTTAATTTGCCATGCTTCATATCCGTCGAAAGAAGGGTTTGTGCCCAGAACCCCACATTATTTGAAGAAGCCCCATTGTTGGCCGCATTCATCATTTCAGCTTCTCCAATCCGTATTCCACTCTTAAGCACAGAGATAGTACTGCTCATGCTATAACCTCCTTTAATTATCTTTTAACTATTTTTGTGATATAATCTCATCACTTTTTTCGTCTTGTCTTTTGGTTGCTTTCAGGATGTTTGTATAGTACGCCGATCCCTGCGAAGATTTCGCAAGCGAAAGTGTGTTGGTCGTGGTATCAACATTGCTTTCTTCCAGCATATATTGATGAAGCTCTGTTTCTTCACTTGGCAATTGAACAAGCTCTGCTGTTTTTGCAATAAAACAGTTATCATCAGTTCTTTCAAGTTTCACACCTTTCCCAGGCGACCAAAGCCCGATCTCACCCAAAACCTGATCATCCTTATCAGTTAAGGTTCCATCTTCATCTAATGTAACCTGATCAGTTCCCAAAAATATTTCGGCTCCGTCAGTTCCAAGAACCCTTCTCCCACTTGGATGCGTTAAATATCCCTCATTATCCAAGTGACAGTTGCCAGCCCGAGACAAAACAATTCTGCTACCCTTATCAGCTACGCTGAGAAATGTATCTCCCCTACCGTCGTTAATGGCAAAATCCAACGACCTTGTGCTTTCTATAAGCTCACCCTGCGAAAAATCAGTAACAATTTCGTCATTATAAATTCCGTCACTGCCCTTCCCAATTTCTTCGCTTCCGTACCCATCTGTTCTTAGTATAGTATGCTTAGGCATTGACTTTATGCTGTACACACTGCTTTTAAATCCCGGGGTATGCATATTTCCTGCGTTTGCTGAGGCCATGTCGAACTCATTCTCAGAAACCAACACCCCTGAAACCGCAGGGTAAAAAGGAATAGCCATAAATTTCCCTCCTCATTATTTATTTCAAATATATTTCCAAGAATTCCTTAAGTTTTTTTAATGCCTTGCCGTGAATCTGGCAAACTCTCGATTCTGTAACCCCTATTATCTCTGCTATTTCTTTGAGCTTTAATGTCTCACTATAATATAGCGACAAGATCAGTTTTTCCCTCTCTTGCAGCTTTTCAAGCGACTCTACCAAATATTCCAAAAATTCTTTTTTGAGCAACTCACTATCCGGAACCCCCATGTTTGTTGTGTCTTGAATTTCCACCTGAGTACCACTGAGAGCATCATAAACCAATTCTTCGTAGGATATAATGTTGAACTTACTTATTTCGCTCATAAGTTTTCGCACATTTCCCACCGTAGTGCCAAGATAACTTGCAACTTTTTCTTCTAACCTTTCATCATCATCACACTCCAAGTCTGTGAAGGCCTTTTCTACTTTCTTGGCTTCTCTCCTTAGGTTTCTTGGAACCCAGTCCTGTTGCCGCAAATAATCAATAACATTACCTCGAATCCTGATTGACGCAAAAGTTTCGAACTTTATTCCACGAACAAAATCGAATCTATCAACACACTCCACAAGAGTTATCATCCCATGACTTATAATATCGTCGGTATCTGAATCGTTATAAATACCTCGCATCTTCAAAACAATCCCTCGCACCAATCCTGCATACCGCATCACGATCTTGTTTCGGAGTTTAGCATCCTTTGTTTGACCATAAAGTTTCCACATCTCGTTATCAGCTGCAACATCTTCTGTCATATCGTTTCACTTCTCTTCCCAAAAGGATTAACTCGCCTCTTTCAGATCAACATTGCCGATTGCAAGAATTTGCACCGAATTTTCAATCTCGCTAAACGAAAGAACAGCAATATTTGCAATGAATTGTTCGAGCAATCTGCTAACATAAACCCTGATAACAGAAGAAGTTAAGATTATAGGTGTTGTAAATAGGCTCTTATGTTTATCAATCTGAGCTTTAACTCCCTCTACAATTTCTGTAACAATTTCCGGCTCAAGATGCAGATAGGTTTTGTTTTCCGTCTTTTTTACGTTCCCCATTACCAGCTTTTCTATCTTCGGAGAAAGCGCAATCACAATCAAGCTGCCATCCTTTGTGAAAGCCCTAGTTATCGTCCGTTTCAAAGCCTGCCGCACACATTCTGTTAACACATCAACATCTTTTATCGTCGTTGCATTCTCAGCCACCACACTAATAATTGTTTCCATATCTTTTATCGGCACAAACTCTTTGAGTAAGTTTGAAAGTATCTTGTGAAAATCTATTAACGAAAGGAAGTCTGGAACAACCCCTTCCAAAGAAACTCGACCCATCTTCTTAACGTTTTCGAGCAGATTCTCAACATCTTTTTTACTAAGCAACTCGAACGCGTGATGTTTGATGACTTCCGACAAATGGGTTATAATCACCGAAACCGGGTCTATCAATGTGTAACCCAAAATTTCTGCGTTTTCTTTTTCTGACTTTAAAATCCACTTGCTGGGGATCCCGTAAGCCGGCTCCACAACGTCTATGCCCTCGATTTCACCCTTGACATTTCCGGAATCTAATGCTAGATAGTAATCTATCAGAACCTCTCCCCTTGCAACCTCTTCACCTTTCACTTTAATAACATACTGATTCGGACTTATCATGCTATTATCCCGCAATCTTATTGTGGGGAACACCATCCCCGTATCCAAAGCAAATTGCTTGCGCAGCATAACAATCCTGTCCACAAAGCTGGCTCCATTCTTGTTGTGCACCATCGCAACAAGGCTATATCCAAGTTCCATTTCCATTGGTTCAACCGCGATTAAATCATAGATATTTTCTGGGTTTTTATAGTAGTCAACCTCTCTGAGCGGCTGTTGCGGCAATTCGGCCCCAACATCAGTTCCGAGCTCCGCCGTGCTCTCTGCCCTCATCAAACGGATACCTAAGAAAATCAACAAACTTCCAATTACGATTGGTGCAGACTTGGGGAAGCCAGGAATCGCGATAAAACACCACAGAACACCACCTGTAATGATCAGTGCATAGGGTTGAGATAAAAACTGTCTGGAAATGTCAACATCAAAACTTTCATTTGAAGCTGCCCGGGTCACAACAATTCCTGTTGCAATTGAGATCATGAGCGACGGCAGCTGAGATGCAAGTCCATCACCAACCGTTGCGATAGAATAGATGTGCAACACTTCGTTGAAACTGTGTCCCCCCTGAACCATACCAGCAATCAACCCACCGACAAAATTAACCACCACCACAAGGATAGAAAGAATTGAATCTCCCTTGACGAATTTCGACGCACCATCCATAGCTCCGAAAAAATCCGCTTCACGTTGAACTTTTTGGCGCCTTGCCACCGCTTCCTGCTCATTGATTATCCCAGCACTAAGATCCGCATCAATGGCCATCTGCTTCCCGGGCATTGCGTCCAAAGTAAATCTCGCTGCGACCTCTGCCACTCTTTCAGAACCCTTAACAATAACGAAAAACTGAACGGCAATAATAATCAAAAATACAACAAACCCGACCACAACGTTTCCGCCAAGCACAAAATCACCAAACGTTTTGATAACCTTGCCCGCTTGACCGCTGTTGGAAAGGATTAATCTGGCAGAGGACACATTAAGCGCGATTCTTGCTACCGTCGTGATAAGCAATAAGGTCGGCAAAATCGAAAACTGCAAAGTGTCTTTGATATACATCGTCGTTAAAAGCATAATCACCGACACAGTTATGTTCAACACAAACATAGTGTCCAGCATTCCAGTCGGCAGTGGTATCAAAATCAATAACACCACAAAGACAACAAATACTGGAATCAATGCCGTCAGTCTTCTCATTCGTCCTCACCCTTCAGTTGCTCTCGCTTCAAACCAATTCTTCCATTCCAAGATTCTTTTTTCTCATCCTGTAAACCCAAACTAAAACCTCTGCCACAGCCTTAAACGTTTCAGATGGAATCATTTTCCCGAGTTTCACCCTTTTATAAAGAGTACGCGCCAACGGTTTATCTTCGATGATCGGAATTTCACTCTCCTCGGCAATCTCAATAATCTTAAGCGCGATATCGTCCATTCCCTTTGCAATTACCTTTGGGGCAAAATCTCTCTCTTGCTCATATTTAAGCGCTACGGCAAAATGAGTGGGATTTCTTATCACCACGTCGGCTTTGGGAACCATTTGCATCATTCTGTTCTGAGCAAGCTGCCGCTGTCGACGCCTTATGTAACCTTTTATCCGAGGATCACCCTCGAGTTGTTTATATTCCTCCTTGACTTCCTGCTTCGTCATTCTGATGCTTTTTTCGAAGATCCACCAATTATAAAGGTAATCAAAAGCAGCAATCCCCACCAGTACAAAACACAAGTTAATCACAATCCTGCCGATTTCGCTGGCAATAAACAGCACCCCAGAAGCCAAGTCCACATCTATCAAGCGAGCAAACGACTCCGCAGATTTGCAATAATCTTTATAAAGCATCCAGCCTACAACTGCAGTCTTAAGGCTTACCGAAGCCAACTTCATAAAACCCTTACCCGAAAACATATTTTTAAGCCCGTTAATGGGGTTAAGGTGCGAAAACTTAAATGCCACTGCTTTTTTTGAAATCAAAAACTTAGTCTGCATTCCCGTGAAAAGCACTCCGCAGAGCCCCGCGACCAAAATGATGGGAAACGCCGACATAAAAAAACAAAGAAGAGTCCTGATTAACAAAGGCCGTTGCCCCGCTAGCCCATCTTCTGCCAAAGAACTCAAGTTCTCCATTATATAAACATAATAGTCTTTTATGAAAACGGTTGCATACGGCATAAACAGTTTGATTGTGAAAAACACAGTACACAATGAAAGAACTAGAACTAAATCTTGACTTTGAGCGGTTCGCCCTTCCTTCCGCTGTTCCTGACGTCGCCTTGGGGTCGCTTTTTCGGTTTTGTTTTCTTGCGGCATTTCTCACCAACCCTATTTTTCAAAGCAATTTCTGAATCGGCTTTTCATGTTTTCATCGCCAAAGCCAGTAAATTTTCCATTCCCCAAAACATCTTATCTGCCAACATGTGCGAAAAATCTATAAAACTGGGACTCAACTTCAACAGGAGCAAAAATCCCACCATAAACTTTATGTATATATTCAAAACAAAGACGTTCAACTGTGGCATTGTCCGCATCAATACACCGATCCCGATATCCATGATTAAAACAGCGGCAATCATCGGCATCGCCATCTTAAGCCCCATGGTCAAAACATCTTTGTTAAGTTGAAGCACATAAGAAAATGCATCTCGACTCGGCCACCTGCCAATCGGTAACGCCTGATATGACTTTACCATAATGTCAATCAAATGGACATGCGAGTTGGTTAAGAAGAAAGTAAGCATAAACAAAACTCTAATCAGTGCACCTGTTGTTGGCAACTCTGTACCGGAGGACGGGTCGTAAAACTTGCTCATAGAAAGACCCATCTGCATATCGAAGAGCTCACCACCGAAAATGATTGCAGAAAGAATCAGATCGATAACAAAAGAGAGCAAGAACCCCCAGAAAAACTCCAAACAAAACATTATCCCAAACATAACTGCGTCATTTGCAAGATTTTCTGTAACACCATAATTAAAAAAAACTGTGAAGGACAAAGCACCTGCAATCCCAACCTTAATCGGCGAGGGAACGTTGTTTTTCCCGAAGAAAGGATTCATGAACACAAAACCAATCATCCGCGCCAGAATAAGCAGAAACAGTTGATAATTATCCAGAAGTTTATCCATTTTTTATCCTTTACTTAACTGTTTCCGATATAAACCTGAAAATTTCATCGAAAAATTCCTTAGATATTTGCAGCATCCACGGACCCAAGACAATCAACAACACACCCAACAGGATAATTTTGGGAATGAATGTCAAAGTCTGTTCATGAATCTGGGTCGCCGCCTGAAATATAGAGACTATCAACCCTAGCACCATGCCGGAAAGAAGAATTGGAAGTGACAATTTGAACGCCACCAAAACTGCACCGTTAAATAAACTCAAAACACTATCTTCTGTCACCCAACGTCACCTCTCATCTAAAACCTCTGACCAAAGATTCAATCAGCATATTCCAACCATCGGCCAAGATAAACAGCAAAATTTTAAACGGTAACGATATCATCGCAGGTGGCAACATCATCATCCCCAAAGACATTAAAACGCTAGAAACCACCATATCTATAACGATAAACGGTATGAACAAACTAAACCCTATCACAAAAGCTCGTTTAATCTCGCTGACAATGAACGCCGGAACAACCGTTATCATGCTGTGGTCTTTGGGATCTTTAGGTGGCGCCGACTTGCTAATTTTCATAAACAACGCCATATCATCTGGTTTTGTCTGCCTAAGCATGAACTCTTTGAGTGGCTGCCCCGCCGCTTCAAGCGCCTGCTCCCACTTAATCTCTCCATTTTTATACGGTTTGTAAGCTTGTTCATCTATCTGCTTAACCACCGGAGACATTATGAAGACTGTAAGACATAGCGAAAGCCCGATTATCACCTGGTTAGGCGGTACCTGCGCCGTCCCCATCGCATTTTTCAAAAACGAAAACACAATCACTATCCTTGTGAAACATGTCATCAGCAGGACAATCGTCGGCAACAGCGTGAGCAGCGTTGTTAAAAATAGAATGTCTAACGGACTGGTGTCTCTGCCATCCACGTTGACAGAAATCCCTGCAGCAAAGGTCAAACTATTGCAGGCAACAAAACCAAAAACCAACAAACACAGAGCTTTCAAAAGCTTCTTCAAAAAGACTCACATCCCAATCGTAACTACAACTTCCCTTCCGGCACTTTACCATGCGGCCGAAACCGAAACTTACCAAAACCCACAGTTTGCTTCTGCGTCTGCACAAGATCTGACTGATCAATGTTACCATGCAGGGTCACCCCAGTGCTTGATACGCCGGCAAGATAATATTTGCTTCCTATTTTCACGACTGCAAGATAGCTGCTCGGACCAAGCATAATCTTATCTACCACGGCCATATATTTGCTTGCTGCCCCGCCTACAATGCTGCCTGACTGCAACTTTTTCCCCACAAAGAAAAGAAAAACAAACAGGCCCACAACGCCAGCAACAGACAACAGGCCACCCCAAATGTCACTCAAACAAAACAGTCCCCTTTTATAAAATGTCAAGCAGATCCTTTGGCTTCGCGATCTCTGTTATCCGTACACCAAAGTTCTCTTCCACAACCACAACATCACCTTTGGCAATTTTCTGCCCATTAATTATGATGTCAACCTGTGAACCAGCATGCTTATCTAACTGAATAACAGTGCCTTTGCCATATTCCAGCACCTCTTTGATTTTCTTTTGAGTTCTTCCCAGCTCAACACTAACGTCAACCGGAATCGACATCACCAATTTCAGATTGGATAGGTTGTTTATCTTAGAACTATCCTCTTCTTCAAATGACTCAAATTCAGCTAACTTTATCCCCGACTTTTTGGGTGCATCTGGCATTCTCTCCTTGGTGTCTGAAAGACCATACTCATTGACCTTTGACTCAACATTCCCCACGTTTTCTAAAGTTTCCTGCATTTTGCTCTTCCTTTCCGATCTTTCATAAATTACTTTACCCAATCCACTCATGCCATCTTGCTCTTCGTTAACAGTTTGCACAGTTTTTCTTTCATCAACAACCTGCGGAGCCTTGAACTCCTCGATAACCGGTTCACTCGCCCTGGTTAAGTCAGGCGGAATCGGTTCAACTTCTGGAACCTGATTCAAAACCGGCTTTTTCTTGGCTTTAGGTTGTTCAAACAACACACAGGGCAAAAACAAATAAAGCTCGCTGTTGATAAGCGTTGTAACAGAAAAATTGATAACTACCCTTGCCATTTTTTCTCGTTGAAAGCGCCTGGCGTATTTTCCGAGATCGCCCACCAAAAAAATGTCTTCCGCTCTTAGATCCAGTGGTTTGATCTCTTTTTTGCGAGCATCTTCCTTTATCGCCAGAAAAATCTTTCCAAACAATTCGAAGATCGTCTCACGCGCCACAACATCAAATTCAAAGCTGTCTTGTGCAATTTGCATGCCAATCATGCTGCTGAAAAGCACTCTGATATCTTCTTTTTTCGAAAATAACAACCCGAATCTTTCAATTTTGCCGTTGTTTATAAAAAAATCCGTGCCAATTAATTCATCGCCAGGCCTGACCCGAAAGTCTGAAAAGTCTTCGAAAACAATCTCTCTTATGCTTAAGTTTAAATCCAAAGACAAAACATCATCAAAGCACTCACGCGCGGCACCAAAAATTTTTCCCAGACTCTCTTGCATCAAAGGTTTAATTTCCGTCACTTGCAAATTCATAAGCCCCCTTTTTAAGTTTTTTAATAGGCCTTATGATCTCATAACAACTCCGTAACTTTAACTGCTTTCCTGCCTTTGTATAATCCGATTTTGCCCGAAAACCAGTCCTTACCTTTGATGATAACTTTCACCGACGAATCTGTGAAACTATCTAACATCATAATATCACCCGAATGCAACGCTAAAACATCGCCCAATTCCAATTCAGTTCTCCCCAAAACAACACTAACATCAACTTCTGATTCTTTTATGTGATCCAACATCAAACCTTTCTTTTGTTTGTTTTTATTGCTGTCTTCAAGGCCCATAAATCGATTCCCGAAGTTGCGGAAGATGTTTTCTATCAAATCAAACGGCATGCAGACGCTGAATTTTTTGGTCATAGACGCAACGACCATTTCAAACTCGATGTTCAAAATCGGCAGGTCAGAAGAGAAGTATTTATTCAATCCCGGAGACATAACCACTCCAACACAACTGGTAACGATGTCTATATAACTCGACCACGCAACCTCTATTATCGGGGTTATATTTGAAAAGGTGAAGTTTTTGGTCAAATTAAGCTCTAACTCTGTGAAATCGTGATCTTCCCTGATTATTCCCTCATCGCCACCGAGCAACCTGTTTACTACGTAATGCATAATCCCAGTTGGGAAGGAAACAACAAAATGGTTGGTAATATATTCCGTTCCTTCTTTTATCTTTGTTTCGATAATAGGCATCACTACCCGTGGACCAATCTCCTTCGAAAAATCGCCATATTGCAGCTCTTTGACAGATAGCAGATCCACCTGCACAGCAGTGCGAAAGAGACCCGACAACTTGTTTGCAAAAGTTTTCGCAAAACAATCGTAAACAGCATTCAACAGCCGGATATTATCCCTGGTGAAACGCCTCGGAGACTTGAAATCATATTCTTGAATTCGCCGAGTGTCTTCTTCGAGCAGATCAACCGCGTACCCCAACTTCTTAAGTTTATCACGATTTTCTTTAGTCAAGCTCTCTGCCATTTTAGAAATACTCCTCCCTAACTATTCGCTTCCCGCAAACTCGTCAGACACTACCAACGAGAAACAGACCGAGGCCTGCAGGTGATGTTTTTGCATCACCTGCGCAAAAAAAACATCAACTATCTCAAAAGATCAGCCGCTTTCGCTTCGTTGAGCAGCGCCTTGCCCACGGCGTTCGTCACCCAACCGTAAGTTCCGGAGAACTCAGACACAGATACAGACTCGTTTACAAGGTCGACATTCGAAAGCTCCTGCACACCAGATGCAATCTTTCCAAGTCCAGGTGTCTCGTCGGCAACCCCTAAGGTAAGCTCGCCAGCCGCTGGATCCATGGCCAAACGCGAGCCCTTCTCTTTTCGGAGATTCTGCGGGGCATCCACTTTCGCCACAGCAATCTTCCCTAAGATGACAGGTTCAGCGCCGTCCATCGCTGTGATGTCGCCGTCAGTGGCGTATTGTATGTGACTGTACCGCTGTACGTCCGGTATTCGAATGAGGCCAGCGTTCTGCGTCGTGCAGGGAACGGCCTTAAAGCCGATGTCGCAAAAGCCATCGTTACCTATGGCAATCCCTGGTCCGGGGCCGCCCAAGCCCGGGTCCGGCGGGTTGCCACCGGCGCCCCAACCGCCGACCGGTAGATCAGCTCTGTCGTTTCCGTTCGCGTGGTTGAGTCCCAGCGCACAATCCATATGGCTTGCCTTCCACGGCGGTTTTTTGTTCGTTGGATGCGGCAGGTTGGTGTTTGGCCAGCCAACAACCGCGTGACCGTCAAGCGTCGAGAGAAAGCTGTCTCTATGTTTTCGGGCAACACCGTCCGCAAAAACAGCACCTGGTGTCGTTATTTCCGGCCCCGCACTCCACTCGAAGTCTCCGAACCGAGTCAAAAGCGTCTTGGTCCCGTCAGCCGACGCGCCGTGCGGCGCCGCTAGCGCTCCTGCGCCGAACGCTGTCCCGACGGGCCGCGCGTTTTCGCGAGAAACGGGGACGACGAGTAACGCCGCCACCGCGTTCCCGCCACCCACCAGGACGCGACCGTTCGCGTCAGCAAAGTCTGCGGCTGCGATGGGTCCTCCGCCTGGGTGCAACGCCGCAACGTCCTGGTAAACGAGAACAACGTTCGCCCTCGGCGCGTTCGCCAGGTCTGGGTGAAGCGTGTGCAGCTTTTTCATGTCCTCGCCGGGCAGCAACTGAACATCAGCAACCATGAAATGCCCCTCGCCCTCAATTGCAAGATTTTCTGGGATGCCGGTTTCTTTTAGGGCACATTCTGCTTGTGACTCGTGCAGCCTAGCTCTGCCCGCACCCCTGATGAATTGGTCTTGCCGAATGGCAGGCGCCGCATTTGTAGCTTTGCGGGAAATCCCGGAACTAGACCACGATCCCGTCCTTAGAATAAACGTCCCCGCCTTAAACGCGCCACTGTGCACATTCGCTCCATTGTGTGTGGCTACGTCTATCCCCTTTTTCAGTAATCTCATAGCACTTGAAACACTCTCTAATGGCATTTTTATCTCTCCTTTTCGATTTTAAATTTTTTCATTTTTTGAAGTTTCTCTGTCGTTCAAAACTTCTTTGGGCTTCCTAAAAAGGTCCAGCCCCAATTAACCAAAATAAAAACCCTTAATGTTGTCGACCCACACGCCGTCTTTGCCGTTGGCATCCAACACTGTTCTGATTACTTTATTTTCAGGAAACGCAACAAAAACATTGCCGCATAACGAAAGACCAATCTGATCGTCGCCTTTGTACTTTTCTTTCCCTTTGTCGCACAAAGTACTAATCTTTTCTTCATCCTGTGCAGTCACTGTTATCCCACGTTCGGCAAGGCGCAGAATAGCGTGTTTCGTCCAGGTTATCCCGTGTTCGGAAGGCTCTTCCGCATGTTTCGACAATTTAACCTGTTGCTTTAAAGCAACAGCAAATGAATCACCCTTAGCACGCTTTGCACCAATGTTGTTTTGAACCCCACCAGGCGCAACACCTTCTACGCGACCGCTTAAATTGTTTAAAATCTGCAGATCGTTCACGTCCAAACCCTTTGTTCTGTCAAAGCCGCCCACGCTCTAATCCCTCCTTTCACTTGGCCTTTGGTAATTCTAAAGAATATTAGGCCCGTGCATCGCAGTCGCTCGATCAAGCAGATCTTTTAGTTCTCGTTCCCGTGCCGTCGCCTCTCGCAGAACTATTTTTTCCTGTTCAACCGCTCTTTCCGCGTTTGTTTTTTCTTTCTTCCACAATGCCAGCTTCCGTTCCGCTAGCTTTTTATTCTTGTCAGTCGGCTTCGGTTGTTTCCCGATTGCGGTTAATCTTCGTTCTGCCACCTCGATGACTGTCAGTTGCTTACCGAGCAGCGCCTTCACATCGGCCAAAGCACGGGTTAACTCACCCTTGGCGGAAGCAATCCGAACCTGTTCATCAGCGCCGATATCAACATCCTTCAATTCATCAACCACCAGCTTAGAATCGTTCAGTCTTTTCTCAATCGACCCCATTTTGCTGTTATAAAGCTGATTTTTTTGAGCTCTGGCTGCCTCATTTGAATCTCCCACAGCCATAATAGCAGAAATCGGGTATGCCTGCCCGTTAATAACAACCTTTCCCGTTGAAAGTTCAACAGAACTCACTATTCCACTTAATCCTATAAATTTCCCGGAAGCATGATCACGCTCCTTAACGACAACCTCCTTGTTAAGATAACCAAGAACGGCTTGCTGTCTGTTCAGCTTGTTAGCTTCAATGGCAGCTTCCGCGATTTTCTGCTGCGTCACTTGTTGCGCAATATTCACCGCTTTGGATCCACCACCACCATCACCTCCGCCGCCTCCGCCGCCTAGAACACCATTGGCGGCCGAACCTTTTATTTCAGCTGCCACCAACCTAAACAGACTCCCTATGGAAAACTCGCCATTCTTTTTGCCTTTTCTCGCATCAAGTTTGGTCTCTGCATCTACAAGGTCCGTTATGTATTGTGCTAGGTCTGCACTAGAGACCCTTGCCCCTGGCATAAAATCACCTCCATTAAGTTAAATAAATCTAGGGACTCACAGCAAACTTCGCGGTGCGCCTTTCAAACAAAATCTCGCTTTGTTTTTTTTCTTGTTCGTTTTTCTGACGATCAAGATTCTCTTTCAGGCCGCTTCCCGCCGCATCCTCACTGTGACTCGATTCGAAGCTGTTCGCGCTGGCAGTTTCAACCTTAACGACGCAGCCTTCAAACTTCTGCTCAAGCTCCGGAATCTGCCTTTCAAGAAGCATCCTAGTCTGGTTATTCTCGGCCTGGATTTTAAGCATCGTAACCTTTCCGTTTTCCACAGAAATCTCAATCGCCAACTTGCCAAGCTCCTTGGGTTCCAGACTCATCACAAACTCACGCGACCCCGTCTGAATCGTACTTGCCACTTCTTCAACTTTGTCAACAATCTGCCTTGTGATAACCTCAGGCTCAATCGGCTCCGGCGTTGCTTCCATAGGTCCAAAATCAACCTGCCCAGGACCAATCGTATTTGTGCTATCCGGCTTCGACGCATCATGCTGCACATCAGCTTCAGAAGCTTGCGATTCATCCTGCGTCAAGTTAAGCTCAGGGCTCGTATCCTGCTGTTCCAACCCAGCTTCGCCAGAAACAAAATCAACCACGTTGTGACTCAGCCGCTCAACATCAGAAACGAGCTCGTCATTTCTCTTTGGCGTTGGCGGTTTCAACTCGATTTTTAGGTCACTTTCTTTCATAAACTCAACAAACTTACCCAACTCAGGTAACCCAAAGTCTTTGAGTTCTGTCTGCTGATCCAACAGCACAACTTCCGTCAATTCGGCATTCTGCGATGTGTCTCTTCCAAGTTCCTGCACCACTGCCGCTTCAACATTCGCCAGTTTTTCAGAATTTTTCGGCTGTTCAGAAACACTCGGCACAGACGGGAACACAAATCCTACCACGACAGTTGCGACGTCACAGGACACAGGTTCTTTCTTTTCTTCATCAGCTTTTTCGTCCGACACCGGAATTTCGTCATCAACTGGCGTTTTGTCTGACACTCGGTCGCCAGAATTTTCGGGAACAGAAGGCAACAAGGCAACCTGTTGCTCCGCGGTAATCACTGGCTGTTCGTCCCCCTGGGACAACTGCGCATTTGCCTCATCGCTGGGCTTAAACTTAATGTCACATGCTTCATCGCTAGGCTTAAGCTCAACGTCACAAACAGGCGAAAGCACAACAATTTCTTCGTCTTGAGCCTTGTCATCACGCGATAAGCCATCGTCCTTACAAGTCTTTCGAACATCAGCCTCTTTAACCTGATCACATACATCAGCCTTATCAGCATCAGATTTCAGCTGCTGCTTTTCAGGCAAAGCACCGGAACCTACCACTTCTTGCCGTTCCCTTGAAAGTTCATTATTCTCACGGAAAGCAATCTGCATGTTTGCAACAAGTTCGCCAAAGCTCTGATCGCCCGGAACCTGCGGTTTTTCAGGCATAATACCCAACAAAGCAGTGCTCGCACTCGCTCTTTCACATCCACTCATTTTTCTCACCTCCTTTCGCTGCATCTTTTCATCCGCCAACGCTAAGATTATTAACGAACTCCTCGATCATTCGTTCTTCACGCTTGGCCAACGCCTTATTATACTCCAAAAAGTTCTTTTCGCGCAACTTTTCCAAAATCCGAACATCTTTGTTAGCTCTCACCACAACCTTTAACTGTCTATCTCTTCGAATTTTCACCTTCGAAATTTCAACTTCCACAGCATCAAGATTCCTCATTATGCTGTGAATATAATCTTTGTGCAATTTAAATTTCATCACTTCAATACCGCGTTTTGATTCTTCTTCAAAAACTGAATTAGCAACTTTAATGCTTTCCAACAGCTGTTCTTTTTTGCCTTCAAGTTTCAAAAGTTCCTGATTTATTTTGGCCAGTCTGCTCTGCTCAATCCCAAGCAATTGCCTTCTATATTCCAAAATCTTCTGCAACGAAAAACTAAATCCACCCACTAGGCAAGCACTTCCTTCATCGTGTTGACAACCTCTTCCCTACTAAAAGATTCCCCCACCTTTTGCTTCAAAAAAGTGTTCACTCGCTCAATCCTAAACACAGCACCATCAAGTCTACTATTAGCTCCCGGTTTATATGCTCCTATTGTTATAAGGTCATAATTCGCATAATAAAGCGCCATGATTTCCCTTATTCTACCTGCCAACTCATTTTCTTCCGGCTCAACAATGTCGCTCATAAGCCTACTGATGCTCGGCAGGATATCTATCGACGGATAGTGATTTCTGCTTGCTATGTCCCTCGAAAGAACAATATGCCCATCCACAATTCCCCTAACCGTATCCGATATCGGTTCATTAGTGTCGTCGCCCTCAACAAGCACTGTATATAAAGCGGTTATAGAACCCTTTTCAAAACTGCCCGCTCGCTCCAAAAGTTTCGGCATCGCCGCATAGATCGAGGGCGTATACCCTCGGGCAACTGGTGGTTCCCCGGCCGCCAACCCAATCTCTCTTTGCGCCATTGCAAACCGCGTCAGAGAATCCATCATCAACAAAACATCTTTGCCCTGATCTTTAAAATATTCAGCAACGGCAGAAGCTGTTAATGCACACTTAACCCTCATCATCGCCGACTGATCCGAGGTTGCGACCACCAAAATCGAACGTTCCATCCCCTCTTTTCCCAGGTCTTTTTCAATGAACTCCCTAACCTCACGACCTCTTTCACCAACGAGCGCAATCACATTAACATCAGATTTCGCATTTCTGGCAATCATTCCCAACAAAGTGCTTTTACCAACACCACTACCAGAAAATATCCCCATCCGCTGGCCCTTGCCAATTGTCAACATCCCATCAATCGCCTTAATCCCAAAGTGAAGCACTTCTTTAATTCTGGATCTCATCAACGGATTCTGATTTGTGGCTTCCACACTATATCGCTGTCCGCCGACCAACTCACCCTTCCCATCCATCGGCTTCCCAAGAGGGTTTATCACCCGACCGATGAGAGCATCACTAACAGAAATTTCAAGCTTTCTTCTCGTATTTTCCACCAAATAGTTAAAACCTACGCCATTCATATCCTCATATGGCACAAGCAACACCTTATCTGCCTTAAACCCAACGACTTCAGCAAGATAGACTCTACCACTCTTTTTATTTTCATATATCTTACAAACATCACCAATGCGTGCCCTCGGACCGGTTGATTCAATAGTTAACCCAACAACTCTATCAACCTTTCCCAAAAAAGTATAAAATTCTTTATTCTTAATGGTTTCTTTGCACACCACAAAATCTATCATCTAAATTCCTCACGAGGTCATCTTCAACCTGCTCCTAATATTCCTGATTTGTGTCTCCGGACTCGCATCAACTAATTCTACCGGGGTATCAATCAGTAACACTTCCGCTTTTTCGTCATCTGCAACACTAATCTTCACGTTCTTAAGCTCTGCGACTGCATCCCCCAATAATCTTTCGTCACTTGCAAGCTTTTCCTTAATTTCGGCACTCGGAACCGTTAATGAAACCCACTTAAGCTCTCTGAAATCATTAAGCACTGCCTTAACAATGTTTACATAAACTTCATCATCTCTGTCAACAACCGTTCTTGTCACCTTTTGTGCTATATTGAACGCCAAATCTACCAATTTTCCTTCATATCTTTCCAGCGCATCCGACTGTTTTAGATTGATATAATCAACAACACCCTTCAATTCAGCAATTGTTTCATCTAATTCCTGCTTTTTTTCTTCTCTTCCAACTTTTCGGCCAAGACTATATCCCTCTTCGTATCCACTGCACATTCCAACCTTATAACCCTCACGCAACCTTTCCCTAAGCTCACGCTCCAACTTGACAAAATCTTTTTTCTTTTTGGCAATCAAAACGGCAGCGTCTTTCTCTGCTTTTTTGATTACCCTTCTGTATACCACCCTGGCATCACTCAAAAGCTTATCTACAACGGCCAAAAGATCCTTACTCGCCGCAACACTGGCTTTCGCCTCCTGCGCCACCTGCGCATCTTCCATCTCTTGGGCCTGTTTTTTGAGTTCCTCTATATTACTTGCTTCATAAGGCTCCACGCATCCGAAAATAGGGTCAAATTCACTACAAAAGACAACCTCCAAAACTTCCATCGGCCGAGCAGCGAGATCTTCCAGACTTTCTTTTGTTCGAGATAACTTTATAATCTTAGACAACCAAATCATCCTTCCCAGACTTCTCAACCACTATCTCACCGGATCTTTCCAGGTTTCTTATTACCTGAACAATTTTCTGCTGCGCACTCTCCACATCCGAAAGCCTAACCTTGGTCATATATGAAATTTCTTCTCTTATTTCTTCCGCTATGCGCTGAGAGACATTCGAAAAAATATATTCAACGATCTCGTCGCTTGCCCCTTTCACAGCTAAGGCCAAATCGCGCCTTTCCACATCACGCAGAACTCTTTGAATATCACTAGAAGCCAGAAGAAGAACATCCTCAAACACAAACATTCTCTTAATTATCTCTTCGCTGAGCTCCGGGTCTTTTTGCGCAATCCCTTCCAGAATGCTTTTCTCAACTTTAACATCAACACTGTTTATAACATCTGCAACATACCCAACACCATCCAACGCAGAGTTGCTGCCACCATACATAACATCTTTTAACTTTTGTGCAATCAGCTTTTCCATTTCTCTGAGCACATTCCGAGAAATTCTGCTTATCTTCGCTATCCTAGAAACCACATCCACCCTTTTTTCATTAGACAGCTTTGAAACAACCACCGAAACCTGCTCCGGCTTCGCGTTTGAAAGAATAAAAGCCACTGTCTGAGGATTTTCGTCCTGAATAATGTTCATCAAGGCTTTTTCATCGAGATTCTTTATTATGTTCAAAGAATTCGAATCCATCATCTCTTCGATCTGCCGCAAATATCCATCTGCAACCTTATGACCAAAAGCGTCTTCCAACATCTGCCTTGCGCAATCCAAGCCACCCTCTGCAAACATTTTTTTAGACAAACACAGGGAATAAAACTCCTTCAAAGTTTCTTGAAGCATTTCGTCAGGAACATCACCGAGACGCGCAACTTCCAAGGTCAGACGCCTGATCTCATCCTCACCGAGGTGCTTATAAATTTTGGATGCGTACTCCCGACCAATAGACACCACCACTATCGCGGCTTTCGTCTTTGAAGATAAATCAGTCATCTTTCTTATTCCTCACTTTTAACCCAAGCTCTAATAAACTGAGAGGCTATCTCTGAATTTTCATTAACAAACCCTAAAACATTCTCTAGAAGACTTGGTTCTTTATTCTCTTCCGGTTCTCCCAATGCACTATACCCCTGCAAGCCCGTATTCCCTCCGTACCCTGCAGCTACTTTCCTCGCAAATTCAGCATCAGTCAAGATATCATCGTCATCCAAAGCCTTCTCCTCTCTGATCGAATCAAACAAAGAAGTATCCAACGCACCTTCATCCTCTGCAGCTTGGGCAGGTTCCGAATTCACAGTTGGAACATTTTCAGCAACAGGTGATGTAGGCGATGTCGACATATATTTAGCCAATCCACCTCCCTGAGCGAGATCGCCAGCTTCCACAATTGGCTGACCGTTTCTTTTTCTGGATCTGACGAACGCAATCGCCACGCCGGTCGCCAGCGCAACAAGCACAACCGAAAGTATCAAAATAACAGCGCCAACCGGGGTTCTAAAGAACTCTCCAAGGGTCAGGCTTTTGTCAAGACCCGTAATATTCGGATATGCCATGTTAGAAACCACCACCTCATCCTCAGAAATTCCGGCTGTCTTAGCCGCCAACCCCCTAACCTCAATTTTTTCTTGTGGCGTCATAGCCGCCTTGTTAATCGAAACCGCCACCGAAATCGCATGGACCTCTGGCATGCTCTTAGTCATCTTTTGTTCCCTCGTATTCACCAGATACTTTTCGTGAAGGTCATGATCCGCGGTGGTTGAAGCATTTTCCTGCTCTTCCTGGTTCGGATAAGTAGACACTTCGGCATTTCCCTCTATGCTATTAAGCGCTGCCGGCTCAGATTTTTTTGAATTCTCATCGACGTTGTGCTCATCTTTGCTCTGCAAAATTCCTTTGTCTTCGCCGACCGACGGAATGTATGTCGTTTCATGCATTTGCACAGCATTTGCATCTACAGAACTCTTAACAGATACCTGGACATTACCCTGCCCATAGCGTGGTTCAAGGAGCTGCATTATCTTCCTTTGGGCCTGGCTTGAGCATCTTTCTTCCAACGCAAGAGGATCGTTGGCGTGTTCCTCGCTTGCTTTAACACTTGACTCCATCGGAGTCCCCTCAGTATCCGTCACATACACATTTTCCTTTTCTAACCCAGAGACGCTGCCCGAAATCAGCGACTGTATCGCTTCAACCTGGCTTGGCGTAAGCGTCGGCACCAATCCATCAAGCGTCACCATAACGGAAGCAGTAACCTTAGGTTTTTCCGCTTCCAAAACATACGAGCGACTTTCCGACGGGGCGATATTAACTAACGCGTCTGCAACACCGTCTAATTGACATATCGCAGTTTGCAGCCTATCGTACGTTTGCCACAAAAGCAAGTTTTTTTGTCACTCTCAGAGGAAAGAAGTGAACTGTTCCCTTTAAACAAATCATAACCATATGGAACTTTCGGAAAACCCGCCAATGCCAGCTGCATCGTAGCCTTAGCCTGATCTTTTTTAGGAACAGTAACGCGACTCCCATCTTCAAGATTCGCATTTATCCCCACACTCTGAAGCGTGGTCAAAACTTTCGAAACCTGAGCTGGTGGCAAATCTTTATAAAGGTCGACATTGGCCGAAGAACTAGACAGCGCAACGGAACCTAAAATCACAGCCAAAAGCACACCACCGGCAGACGAAACGTATATGATCTTCTTTTTCTTGTCCTGGGCATTCCAGAAATCCAATGCTTTTTGCCAATAACTTTTCGGATCAAACTTCATATCAAAACTCCCCACCAAGCACAATTTATTCCGGCCATTATCAAACTTAGCTTCTTCAGATACTCATGCTGAATATCTCCTTGACTGCACCAACCCCTTTATCTGTGTACATTTTTGCCAGTTGGATCCCAATTATCCGCTTTCTAAACTCGGTCGCAAGTTGCATCACAGAGATATCTCCGTGGCCAGTCATCGCATTCCAGCCATTTTGCAAACGCTCTCGTTCTCCGGCAGCCACATTCTCATATATCCCTTTGACGCTTTCAAATATTCCATCAGAGCCAGAAGCACTCGATTCGACAGCAGCTCCAACTTCAACATCAGAATCCAGCTTAAAAACCCCTTCATCAGCGCCAAGAACACCATTTTGCAAGCCATCAACATCACCGACATTGTTGACTTCCGCATCAGAATTCCACTCACGCTTGGCATCAAACAAAGCCCGATCCCAAGCAGCCTGAGCCTGAAGCCAATGGGAAGTGTCCTGACCAACGTCACCAATAACGCTATCAGCCACACCCTGCAACAAACCTTGCGAAACCAAAGGAGAACTAAAAGGCAAACCCATAAACAAACACTCCAATCAACACTTCAATTTTCTTTTATTCTCTAGCGTTAGCGATGCTGAGATCTTGGCGAATCATCCGGAGAATAGCTTTCTCCACTTCAATGTTCATACTTACAGCACTTTCGGCATCAGTCATTGCCAAAATTTCTCTGGTAGGATTCACATTTGACCACACAATATAGCCATCCTCATCAGCCTCCGGGTTTTCTGGATCATACTCACGCTCGCACGGCGTTTGATCTTCAATAAGCTTCTTTATAAACACACCACCGGACTTGGGCATACCACTCTCCTTCGAATTACTTGCTCTCCTGCGTCTCCCGTATCTACTAGATGCACGATGAATTTCGCCACGAAATTCATCGTCACTAGAAATCAACACAGGAATTTTGGCCTTGTACCCGCTAACATCCTTTTCCACCATGTTCTCAGCTCTTATCTTAAACACTTCCTGATTTGTTGCGATAGAGGTCCCAATCTTCTTCAGCAACGCAAAATCACTCACAGCCAAACTAATCACCCCTTAATTACCTAACTCCATTCCTAGCTTACCACTGTTTCTAAACCCTTCAACCAGTTAGAAGTCCATTCATTACGCAGCTGCCTTTCAGCTTCTAGCGTAGCAAGGTCAATCTCTTCTTTAGTCTTGTCAACATTATTGCCATCCTTGCGCGCAGACGTACTCTTATCCTGCTCAATCCGAGAACTAAAAACAAACTTCCCCTTTTTTCTTCCCTCTGATATGTCCCTGAAACACCGCTCATCTATCTCTTGTGCATGCGCACCTGCAAGCTGTGACAAAAATTCATTTTCAAAACAAACTCTTTTAGCTTTGTATCCCGGAACGTTACCGCACATTAAATTTTCAATTATAACATCTCTCTGAAGCTCATTCTTGGCGATCCAACTCTTCGCTATAATGTCATTCATACCGTGAAACATATTTCCCATTTGCCAACACACCTCCTCAAACTATTAAGCAACATGTACCAAAAGCAGCACCATAACTCTTTCGTTTTAAACACCCAAAAATATTATCACAACAAATTTTACCACAACCTTACAATAAAATCAAGCGCAATACGCCCATCTGACTCGACAAAAATTATTTTCAACTTTTAGCCCTATTTGAAACGCCAACTATCGTATTTTTCATACTTAATTCCAAGGAAATTCATCAAATGTCAACAAAGATTTAAGGCTAAATATATAAAATCCTTTGCACTTAGAGTTACTTCGAATTTGTTTGATCTGCTTTTTCAGGGTATTTATTCCATCATTCACCCACTCATCACTCTCACTTGTCCCCGTATCTTTTTCATTTCCAACCTTGTAAGCAGCTAATCCCACAAACAAATCTACACCGTCAATCTTAATGTCATCAACCCACTCTTTGAGGTTTTCGTCAAATGGATGAGCTGTGTTCGTAAACCCAAAATAAATCTGCGGACAAATAAAATCAATATAACCCTTCGAACTGCACCATTTTTGAGTGTCTATAAAAACCTCATCCCTGTTTCTTTGCCTATTTCCACCCGGAGAAGTTCCAAACTTAACATTCGGCTTGATTTTTTTGATTGCCTTATAAACACGCTTAATTAAAATATCCACATTTTTTCTGCGCCACTGGGCAAGTGACAATTTGGAATCACTTTCTTCAACACTTTTAGTATACTTGTTGTATTCATAAGCGTCAAAATCAGGATCCGCTGTCTGATAGAAATGATCATCAAAACTTACCGCATCAACATCATATTTTTTGACTATCTCTTTTACCCCGTTAACAACAAGCGTTCTTACTTCGACATAAGCTGGATTAAATACGATTCTCGCCCCATGGTCATCATACTTTCTGACTTTTCTGCTGTTTTTTTTAAGCCAGCGAACAGCGGGACTATCTTCCGAAAGCTCATCAAACGAATCGGAGCCCTGCTTTATTCTATATGGATTAATCCAAGCTTCAAATGTCATTTCTCTGGCGTGTGTTTCATCAATCATAATCTTAAGTGGGTCATAATCCAAAGCTCTCCCCTGCTCTCCACTGATATATTTTGACCACGGAAAGATCCTAGAAGGGTAAAATGCATCTGCATGCGACCTAACGTGAAAGACCACGCGATTAATTCCACGTTCTTCAAGCTCATCAAGCAGTTTTCCCGCTTTAACTTTAAAAGTTGCTTCGTCCTCGGCTTTAAGGCTCTCTTCAATCTCATAATAAGAAATCCAAACCGCTCTAACTTCCTCTTTTGTTTTCTTAGCCGCCAGCGCTGATCCTCCAAAACAAAAAACAATCGCAACAACAATTCCCAGAAATCTTACAATATATCCTGCAACACACCTTTTCAAAAAATGATCTCTCCTTTAGTTTGTTATTTTGAGACGATATTCATCAGCCCATAAAGGTCCATTGTATTCCCCTCTCTTGGTCTTAAAACTTCATCCAGCTCGACATCTACAATGTTTCCTCCAATCACAACAGCCGCTCTGTTTAGCTTTCCCTTTTTGATCAACCTTATCGCGAACTCTCCCATCTGGCTGGCAACCACTCTATCTTTGGCTGTTGGCGAACCTCCACGCTGCACATAACCGAGGACCGACGTTCTAACATCACAGCCAACTTTTTTTGCAATCAGGTCTGAAATTCGATGTTTGTTTTTATACCCTTCAGAAACAACCACCAATAAACCATGCATCCCGATATTCTTACGCCCAAGAATATTATCAATCAAAATCTCTTCAGAACTCGCCCCATCAATCTCCGGGATTAAAACCGCAGCTGCACCACAAGCAACTGCAACGCTAAGCGCCAAATTCCCAGAATCTCTGCCCATCACTTCCACAATAAGGCATCTGCCATGAGATCTGGCAGTATCCCTTATTTTGTCGATCATTTCTGTTGCCGTATTTATCGCAGAATCAAAACCAATTGAATATTCCGACGACACCACATCGTTATCTACTGTCACCGGCAACCCAATGCAAGGAATCCCCAGTTTCGAAAATTTTATTGCTCCTTCCAACGAACCGTCTCCACCCAGCACAATCAAAACGTCAATGCCAAATTTTTGGCAAGAAGCCTTGGCTTTCAACCGCCCTTCTGGTGTTCGAAACTCTTCACAACGTCCGGAATAAAGAAAAGTCCCTCCCTTATGGATAATGTCTGTGACAGACAAACTGGTCAACCTTTTTATCTCACCATCTATAAGCCCTTGGTATCCTCTTTCGACTCCATAAACCTCATATCCCTCAAGCTCCGCGGACCGCACAATAGCTCTGATGGCAGCGTTCATTCCCGGCGCATCTCCGCCGCTTGTTAGCACTCCTACCTTCTTTTTCTGCATTCGAGAAATTCCTCCTTGACCGTCACTCAGATACTATATAAAGACCCTGGATGCGTCTTAATTAAACCAAGCAACTCAAGTTCCGTTATCGAAACCAGCAAGTCACTCAAATCCATGGCTAGCTCAGAAACCAAAAAATCCAACTCTTTTGGAACACTCTGCAAAACAGAATAAACTCTTTTTGAACCATCGCTCAAACCTGCTATCAAATCTTCTAGATCAATTGACCCCACATCTCTTGATTTTTCTACATTTTGCCCCAATAATCTCTCAACTGAGCTATCTTTTTTCTTCTCAGCAATCAGCTCAATGTCTCTATACCTATTTTGCAGTTCCATCAAGATGTCATTAACCTCGGTCACAACAAATGCACCATCTTTTAGCAACTTATTGCAACCTTCCGATCCCGGACTTCCCACATTATGTGGAACACTAAAAACATCTTTCCCTTGGTCCAAACACCGGTTAGCCGTTATCAAAGACCCACTAATCAAATTTGCCTCAGTCACCAAAACACCATCACTAAGACCCGCCATCACTCGGTTTCTGACCGGGAAACTGAATTTGGTCGCCTTTGTCTGCAACGGGTATTCAGACAGAAACAAACCGTTTCCTTGCAACATTTTCTTCCTCAATTCTGCATTTTTCTGAGGATAATCAACATCAATCCCACAACCCAAAACTGCTATCGTCTTCCCAGAAACAGCCAACGTTTCTTCGTGAACAACCGCATCAATTCCAATTGCGAAACCACTTATCGTTATAACTCCCGCTTCTGCAAGACCCCTGGTCAATTCCCTTGTCACATTAACTCCATATTCCACACACCCCCGCGCACCCACAACACAAATTGCACCATTTTGCTCCAATTCATTCAAAATGTCAAGGTTACCCTTCGCATAAAAAAGAGGCGGCGCCGAATAGATCTGCCGCAAACGTTCCGGGTAAAGAGAATCCGCATAAGTAATAATTTCGCAACCATTTTCTCGGCAATTTTTCAAAATCGCTTTGGCACCACCCAACCCAGGCGATTCAACCAACTTTGGAAAAAGCTTAAAAAAGCGCTTCGGTGCTGAAGAAGCCTTAATCTGTTCAAAAAGAATTCGCGGCGAACCATATTCCAGCAAAACTTCAGAAGTCTTAATTCGCCCTATTTCAGCAATCTGGCTAAACCAAATCCAATAAATCAAATCATCCAAGTCATCTTTCAATTTTTCTTGTTCCAGATTTTTTCTTCCTCCCCAAATTATATCATGAGTTCAAGATTTTGGATTTTGATGTGTTGCAAGTTTTTTGACATTCCTCAAATTAACGGCTATAATTGCACCGAAACAAGAAATTGAAGGGAAGTGTTTTTATGGCAGGTCGAATTTTAACCGGTGACCGTCCAACTGGGAATCTCCATCTTGGGCACCTTGTTGGCAGTTTGCTAAGCCGCGCTCAATTGCAACACAAATACGACACGTTCATCCTGATTGCAGATGTCCAAGCGCTCACAACCCACTTTGAGCATCCGGAAAAAATCGAAAAAAACATGTATAACGTCACACTTGACAATCTCTCGGTTGGCATCGATCCAGAAGTTTCGACTTTTTTCATCCAATCAATGGTTCCAGCAATCGCCGAACTAACCATATTTTATTCAATGCTGGTAAGTGTAAATACCCTACGCCACAACCCCACCATAAAAACGGAAGCTGCAAATTATGGATATGACGACCTAACTTATGGTTTCCTCGGCTACCCAGTCAGCCAATCCGCCGATATAACCTTTTGCAATGCAAATTTAGTACCAGTTGGTGAAGATCAAGTTCCCCACATGGAGTTAACCAGAAAACTCGTTCGCAGGTTCAATGATGTTTACAACACAGATGTTCTCGCAGAACCAGAAACAATGCTAAGCGACTGCCCCAGACTTGCCGGCCTTGACGGCAATGCAAAGATGGGGAAATCTCTAAACAATGCAATTTTTTTGTGCGACCCAGAAGAAACCGTGAAGACCAAAGTCTTTTCCGCCATAACCGACCCGCAAAGAATCAGCACAAAAGATAAAGGGCACCCCGAAATTTGCTCAATTTATCACTATCATCAAACCTTCAACAAACAAGAATCCAGCAAAATTTGCGAAAGCTGCAAAAACGCACAGATCGGCTGCGTTGACTGCAAAAACACACTCTTCGAGAAGCTAAACGAAACCCTAAAACCAATCCGCGAAAAACGCCGCTATTACGAAGAACACCCAGACACCGTCAAAGAAATCCTACTCGCCGGCACAAAAAAAGCCAACAAAATCGGCAATGAGACCGTCGCAAAAGTCAAAGAGGCAATGCATGTCAAGTATTTTTGACCCACAGCAACAAACCCACAACTAACAGAACAAAACCCACGCCGTCTTTGCAAAGCGAAACGATGGAGTGGGGTTTTTATTCAAAAACTTTCCGCTCCAGCACCGCCAGCCGGGTCGCTGTGCCCTTTTTCAACACTAACGGGATGCGCTGCAATCCTGCCCTCTATAAGGGTTTCGCTCTTTGCAGGAGTGTCAACATCACCACTCAGGTCAGCTTCGTTTTTGAAAGAAGCACAAATCAAGAAAAACAAGATATACAAGCCCGCAGAAGCAATAAAGAGATTTGATATATTATAGTAAAACGCACTCTCATGAAAAGCTGTCAGCCTCGGCGAAATGTAAAACGGAATGGTTGCCAAACAGCTGAAAAACACCGCCAAAAGGCCAGAAACGGTATGCTTTCTGACAAGACCCAAAGAGTTAGTCTTAAAGGCAAGCAAAGATGCTTGAACCGAAAGCGTCACCAAGATGAACCCGAGCGCCATCAGCTCAAGTATGTGTTCGCTAATATACCATATTGTGGTATAGGCCCATTCAATCCGCATCACTTCAATAAAGCTCCAAAAAACTGGAATAATCTGCAGTATTTTAAACATGCCCGAGGTTAACAACTCTCGCTTGTTTGCCAACAAAACCAAACCCTGAAGAACAAAAATTGCGCCAACAACAAGACCCAAGTAAAGTTGGAAATTACCCATAAATTTACTCATATCAAAGTCACCGCTGCCAAACCAGTTAGACATCTTGCTCACAATTCCCGATGGCATAAACATGATCGTTTCATGATCATTCTTTATGAAGTTCCAGACGAAAAAGGCACCAAAAAGAAACGAGCTCAAGGCAAACACCAAGCGCATATTCTTTGAAAAATTAAAACTAACGGTCTGGCTTTTGGCAGGAGAAAAATATATAAAACCCGCACCAAGAAGACCAATAATCAAGATTGCAACGTCAAAAATCTTAGTTATTGGGCCCGCAGGATCATAAAATCCGCGGTGCATATCAACATAATTTTCAACAAGATAACACCGCGCAACAACTGCCAAAGCAGTAACAATAAAAAAGGCAATGGCATGCTTTAACTTTAACATAAGCACAAACTCCCTTCTCCGCTCACTCACTAAAATTTTAAAATCCAATTAACTCTCTCAAAATACGAATCCCTCGTCCTTAAAGTCGATTGTCGCAATTATCTCCTCCTCACATACAAATCCACTGCTCATTCCTGAGGTGCTTAAGGCAGACTATAACACAAGCTGATGCTTTAGTCAAATCTGCGGTTGACTTCCTTTGCTTTTCAAGCATTCCGGAATTCGTAACAAATTCGCTTTCTCGAACTTTGTCTTGGCTTTTTTTGAGAATTGAAAGAAAAGTTCCAAAAGAAACAAATCAGGGGATAAGATGAACTGAACTGACCCCCAAAAGTTAGACACAAATTAGACAAAAAGGGGGAACTAAGTAACGGGGAAGGCTTGAAGCCCGTAAATAGCAGGCAGTAAGCTATTTAATTGCCTTGATACGCCAATTGTTGTAATAGTCCAAATAGCCGATTTTGGCTTTGGAGTGTTTCACGGATTCAACTTTTTACAAATGGGGGGAACATTCTTATTATTTGTTCGTAATCCCTTTTGACATGCCAATACTTCAAGGTTTTTTACAGTATTTTACACTGTCCAACTTTTTGGGTGCAGTTCAAAGCCCTCCCTGGTTTGTTTCTTAAGGCTTTAGCCTTAATACAAATTTGGCAATCGGCATTTCTGGGCAGAGGGATATTACGCCAGCACAGTAGGACTGAACGAAGAAACCATTGCAAAGTATATTCGGGAACAGGAACAGCATGACATAGCGTTAGATAAACTGAGTGTGAAAGAATATGAAGACCCCTTTAGGGGTGGCAAGTAGTACAAAACCCCTTTTAGGGGTGTGTAAAAGAGGCAAAGACAATTAGAGGCTTGAACAAAGAGAAAGCCAGCGCCTTGAGACGCAGGTCGGTAACAAGGCCTTATAGGCCTTGAGCAAACCACCCGTTGGACGGGTGGTGTTGATTTGGGTCCCTTTCTTTCAAATCAAAGAAAGGGACGGGAAGGCGAGTTTGTTTCGAATTCCGGAATGTTTGGAAAGCACGTGAAAAAGCGAACTTGCCCCAAATCATGGAGCGTTTGAAAAGCAAATTAATTTCTTGAAAAGTCTCACATCAATTGCAACTACTGTTTACAGGAAAACGAAAAGGGCCCTGTATCATTGCAGCTAAATTTAAACTTGCTTGTCCTAATCCGTTACGACAATTGGAGTAGAACCGGACCGCGATGAACAGTTGACACAAAATGGGTAAATGCAGTATTATATTAGGGGTCAAAAACAAAAGGCAAAATCAAGTTGGAAGGGAGGTTGGTATTTGTGTTCAGAACATATCAACCGAAGAAACTGCACAGAAAGAAAGTTCATGGATTCCGTCAAAGGATGAGCACCAAAAATGGCAGGAGGGTTTTGGCAAGAAGAAAACTCAAAGGCAGGAAAAGGCTTTCGCATTGAAGAAAAAGGTGAGAATCTATCAGAATACGATGGTGTTTTTGTGAGAAAAACAGAAACTTTAAATAAGAACAAGCAGTTCAGGCGGGTTTATTACCGAGGAAAGTCGATTGTCTTGCCGGTTCTGGTTATTTACCTACTCAGAAACGGCCTGAACCGGAATAGGCTGGGAATTACGACCAGCAAAAAAATTGGGAAAGCAGTGACCAGAAACCGAGCTAAACGTGTGATTAAGGCGGCATTTTCAGAGGTGGCAGATGTTTTACCTGTTGGTTTCGATTTTGTGTTGGTGGCGCGAGGGCGAACTGCAAAAGAAAAAAGCACGTACATAAAGCAAGTGATGCAGCGAGGCATTAAGGTGTTGATGAAGGGTTGAAAAGTTGAAGAGAATCATTCTGTGGGCAATTAAGCTTTATATAAATCTTGGCAAGTTCAGGACTGTGCGGCGTTGCAGATTTTATCCGAGCTGTTCGGTTTATGCGCATCAGGCGATTGAACATTTTGGCGTGCTCAAGGGTTTGTGTATGGGTTTGTGGCGAATCATGCGTTGCAATCCATTTTCGAAAGGTGGATATGACCCCGTTTTAGGGAAGAAACCGTGAAATAAAGAGCAAGAGCTTGAAAAACTGAGAAAGTGAAAAGGTATTCTATGGGATCTTTTTGGGGAATTATTTTTGGCATTGTTTCTTACCCATTTGGGATTGTCATGCGGTTGTGCTATTCTCTTGTGCCCAATTATGGTATAGCACTTATACTTTTTGCCGTTTTGATAAAGATTTTTACGTTGCCACTTGCAATCAAGCAACAGAAAAACCAGATAAAAAACGCAATAAACCAGCAAAAGCTCAAGCCCAAACTGGATCAACTGAAGGCCAAATGCGGAAATAACAGAGAGCTTTATAGCAGCGAATCGATAAAACTACAGCAAGAGGAAGGCATAAACCCAATGGGAAACCTCGGGGGATGTTTGATGCCGCTTCTCCAGACTGTGATTATGTTCGGAATATTCGGGGTTGTTCATGGACCGCTAAGCCACATCTTGGACCTATCAAGTGATATATTAAACAATGCAACAGGAATTTTTAAAGATCTGAAAGGGGTACAAACATCGCGTTTCCCGGAACTCAACTTAATAGAAGCAATAAAAAATAATCCGGGAATGTTTTCGAGTCTTGGAGAGAATGTGGTTGACAAAGTGTCAAAATTCAACACAACATTGATGGGGATCAACTTTGTAAGCGTTCCCCAAATGGGATGGAATTTGACCATTTTAGTTCCAATTATGGCAACTCTGATCCAGGTTGCCTCATCTATTCAAATGAACAGAAGTAATATCAACCTAAACACCGATCCGAATCAAGCAAAAATGCAGAAGATAATGCCGTTTCTGTTTACAATTCCCTTCGCATATATGAATTTTTACATGCCTGTTGGGATCGCTTTTTATTTTATGTTCTCTAACATTCTTTCAATGATTCAGGCAGCAATTTTGAACCGCACCATGAACATAAAAGAGGCTATAGATCACTATTTTGAGGAGGAGCAAAAAAACAAGAAAAAAGAAAAAGAAGAAAAAACACAAATACAAAAGAAGATTGTTGCCGGAACTGAGGTTTCACAAGAAGAAAAAGAAAAAGCACTTTCGAAAAAAGAAATCAACAAACAAAAGATTAACGAAGCAAGAAAGCGGATGGCAGAAAAATATGGAGAAACAAATGATGAAGGTTAGAAGTTGTTTGGAGGAGGAGAATTTTTGTTTTGAGTAGGGAGATAATAAAAGAAGGCAAAACAGTTAATGAGGCAATAGATTTGGCTTGCGCTCAACTGGGCGTGACGAGAGATACAACTGACTTTGAAATCTTAGAACTGCCCAAAAAGGCGTTTCTAGGGCTTAAAAATACTATGGCGAAGGTTAAAGTTGTTGTTGTGGAAGAAAGCGAGAAACCTGCACAAACGTGCAAAAAAGAGGATAAGCAAAAAGCAGAACCAAAGAGAAAAACTCCAATAAAAAAAGAGAATTTCAAATTGGTGGCA
Organism: Clostridia bacterium; assembly: GCA_026001145.1. Classification (GTDB taxonomy): domain Bacteria; phylum Bacillota; class Clostridia; order Oscillospirales; family Ruminococcaceae; genus BNZN01. The sequence continues at coordinate 37,794 of BNZN01000004.1, forward strand.
GATGATTTAACGAACTACCTGAAGAAGATTTTGGAAAACTTTGGGATAACGGAAGCTGATTTTGAATCTGAACTAACAGAAAAAACGCACATAGTGCATATAAAAATCGAAAACAACCCAAACTTGGATCTGTTTGAAAAAAATAACGGTGAACTTATAATGGCGCTACAACACATGGGAAATGTCTATTTGAACAAAAGATACAGCGAAACGAAGTTTCCCCGTATTATTCTTAATTTGAACAACTGTGTGGAAAAAAGGGAAAAGAGAATAGAGGAACTCGTTCGTGATGCAGCCAAGGTTGTTCTGAAGACGCGAATTAGTTCTTCACTAAAGCCAATGAGTAGCTACGAAAGGATGCTTGTACATACTGTGGTGGCGACGCTCCCTAGAATTGGATCAAATTCGATCGGTGAGGGCATAAACAGAAGAGTTATCCTTTTTGCTAAAGACTAATAAATAGGCCACAACTTGACCGGGCGCTACTCTCTCGGATCTCGTGCATGGGCCGTGGGCTACCGGTTTGGCCGGTAGCCCACTTTTTTGCGTTCGCGGAGTGATAATTAATATAAGTCTCCGTTGTCATCTATGTGTCTGATTGGAGCGACAATTGCGATCACAAGATAAAGAAGGATTCCGGACCCCCATGCGAGGACGAGAAACAAACACAAAATCCTAACTAAAACCAGATCAATGTTAAAATAAACAGCAATCCCGGTACAAACACCTAAAAACACTTTATCATTCCTGATCCTACAAAATCTCTTTTGCATCTTAAACCGTTCCTCCTTGCTCGAGTATGTTGTGACTACACCACAACATACCTCACGGATACACAGTGCCACAAACCACGCTACTAAAACAACCGAACAAATCACAAAATGCGTGCGCGTGCCCACCTAAGCAAACGGTTGTTCAATCGCTAACATACGGAAAAAGAGCCATGTGCCTTGCCCGCTTGATTGCAACTGTCAGCTCACGCTGATGAAAAGCACAACAACCAGTTACCCTTTTGGGAACAATTTTCGCACGCTCAGAGATATATCGCCGAAGACGGCTTACGTCTTTGTAGTCTATGTATTCAAGTTTGTTTATACAAAAGTCGCAGAGTTTCTTCCGCCCTTTTTTAAAATTTTTGTTTCCACTTCTTTCCACATTACACCACCTAAAAATAAAAATATAAAACCACCTGTCAAAGATAACAAAACATTAGTAACTAAAACGGCAAATCTTCATCGTCAAGCTCTTTGAAATCACTGGTTACAAAATCCTCTGATTTCGGGGTTTGCGATGAATCTTGTTTCGATTCGCCAGTAAAGCTTATGTTTTCTGCAACAATCTCAACCACTCTTTGATTTGCTCCGTTTTTGTCGACATATTCACGCGACTCGAGTCTTCCGTCAACCAGAATCATATTGCCCTTTTTGAAGAATTTAACAACAAACTCAGCCTGAGAGCGCCAAGCAGTTACCCCGAAGAAGTCTGTTGAACGTTCACCATTTTTTGAAACAAACGGCCGACTTACTGCAACACGGAAACTTGTGACAGACGCCCCACTTGGCGTTTGCCGCAGTTCGGGATCAGCAGTTAAACGCCCCATAACAATAACTTTAGAATACATAAAAAATCACCTCTCATTTACCTTTCCTTATCGTGAGTGAACGTACTACAGGGTCTGTGATTCGAAAGATACGCTCGAGTTCTGCGGGAAATTCCGGGGGAGCAGAAAAAGTAACAACACAATAATGACCCTCGGTTTTGTGATTGATTGGATATGCCAGCTTCCTTTTGCCCCACTCATTCACATTCAGAACCTCGCCATTTGAAGCTATTAAGCCTTTGAACTTCTCAATAGTTTCACTAATGACGCCGCTTTCTAAACTTGAATCGACAATAAACATAGTCTCATATTCTGCAAAATTGTTCACAGCAAACACCTCCTTTTGGACTAATGGCCCGTGAAACGGGCAAGGGTTCTTCTAATTATAGCAAATGTTATCTCGCACGTCAAATGCTGACCCAATCAATCACCACCCGTCCAACGGGTGGTTTGCTCAAGGCCTATAAGGCCTTGTTACCGACCTGCGTCTCAAGGCGCTGGCTTTCACTTTGTTCAAGCCTCTATTGTCTTTGCCTCTTTTACTCACCCCTAAAAGGGTATTTGTACTACTCGCCACCTCTAAAGGGGTCTTCATATTCTTTCACACTCAGTTTATCTAACGCTATGTCATGCTGTTCCTGTTCTCGGATATATTTTGCAATAGTTTCTTCGTTCAGTCCTACTGTGCTGGCGTAATATCCCTCTGCCCAGAAATGCCGATTCC
>BNZN01000005.1 GCA_026001145.1 Clostridia bacterium
AGGTGTAAACACAATATGGTATTTACACATCCATTTTGTGTGAGCTAAACTATTGGCTTTGTTAGCCACCCGCATAGCGGGTGGTTGTTTGTTTCGCTCACTACGTTCACTCAACAGGCTAAAGCCTACAATCCAAGCTGCCGTGGCAGCAATAGATAAACCAGATAAGCTGCTCGCAGTTATGTATTCGCCACTTTGATCATAACAATCCCGTTTTTGCTCACAGTTTTGTTCTTTGCAATAACAACCAGTTTCCCGTTTTCTTTAACTCTGTAAACCTTAATTCCTTTCTCGTTTTTCAGTGAATCTTCCACCATCACATAAAGGGTGGATTTTACACCCGTCAATCCATCTGTTTTGTAATCGATAATCACGCTTTTCTTCGCATCTTTTTTGAACTTGCTCTTGACCTCAGCCTGCGGCTTAATTTGAACATCCATATTCCAGGTTTCAGTTTTATCAACCGCATTGAATTGCGATTTTGTGAACTTCCACAAAAAACCTGCCCCATTGAACACCACTCCCTTGACTCCAGAAGCTTTCAAGGCCTCTTTTACCTTCTCAACATCAATTTTTTCAACATCAGCCATACTCATCTTGATATAACTGCCATCTTTTTGTAACAATCCAACTTCCGGCTGTCTGATGACAAAATCAGATTGTGTGTTATTGATCACAAATGTCGCTTCTCCGTCATTTGTGACCTTACTGCTAACGGTTTCGCCAAGCAGACCATTATTAAGCTTAGATATAACAACCGGCAGCGAAATACTGCGAGCAGCCGCCACACTGTCTAACACAACTCTGACGGTTGCGTCACAAGGAAAGTTTTGTTTCTTCAAGAACGAAAGTACTGAAAGCTCCTCATCTTCTCCAAATTTCCCGCTGTTCTTGGCTCTAACTTCTTTAATTTTTGCACCATTCTCCTTAACAAAACTCATACCAAGGTTAATCGGGGCAAATTGTTTCAGATAATTAACTGCTTTAGCTGAATCACTTAAAGTTGTCGCAGTTGTTGTTTGTGGCGTCGTTGTTGGCGTGGGGTTTGGTGCAGTTGTTGGTTGTGCAGGTTCCGTTGACGGCGTTGCTGCCGGAACCACAGCCGCAACAACAGCAGGGGTTGTTGGGTTGATTTGCGGTGTTGGGCCTGTTTGTGTAGGTTGTTTCGGAGTCTGAACGGTTGGTGTTGGTGTTGTAGCTGCTGGTGGGGTTGTTGGGTTGGCAGGGGGCGCTGCTGGCGCTGTTGCTGCAGGCACAGCGGTCGAAGGATTCACCTTCTTCATTATGTCAGCAGCCGAAAACCCGATTGTTGCATTACCAAAACCAACTTCGATCTTATTTGTTGCAAGACCGGCTCCCTCAAAAAAACTCTGGTCAACAAAATCCGAGAGCCTGACCATCTGATCTTCTGAAATTTTTTGAACAACTTTTCCCTTAGGTTCTTTTACTGTAAACACTTTAACCTCAATTGGACCACTACCAACCGGCACAACTGCCGCTGCCTGAGGCGAAGCACTCGCTGCCACTGTCGTTGATGTCTTCCCCGCAGCTACAGGCGGCGCAGCATCACCTTCTTTTGTGAACGTATATTTCAAGCTATTTTCGTTCCCAGCAATATCACGAACTATAAACTCATAAGTACCGGCTGCCGTTACTTTGTAATTCACAAAATCCCCACCACTATCAGAACTCAAGGCCTCTTCGGTCAATTGGTTCGCAGCTACAGGACGCTTTAACACAACAGTTGCAATACCGCTTTCCGCATCTTCATAATAAAACTTAATATATGCATCTTCCTCTGTTAATTTATACGTATTCGTTCCTGCTGAAGTTGCTCCTTTTACCGTTGCATTTTTAATCTGGGGAGCGATTTTGTCAAATGAAAATCGCACTTCGCCAACAACATCACCACTTGCATCATCGAAAAGATAAAGCAAACATTCACCAGATGGCGCCCCAGAGATGGTCATTTTATATTCATACAAAACGCCACTCTCACTACATTTATTCCCGGCCACATCAACACTGTCTTTTCCATTCTCTTCTCTCTCTTCGCTTTCAACTTTAGCAAACGATTCTCTGCTCTTTGCAACCACATTCCCGTCCTTATCATAAAGGATTCCGGTTATGTTGCCCGGCTGCACATCAAAATGCAATCGTACGGTTGGTGTTTGCCCCATGAACGCAGGCACGTTCGTACACACATGATCCGAAAATTGTCTCATAACCAATTTTCTGTTCGTTTCATAAAGCCCAAATTCTGGCTTTGAACATGCAAACTGCGAAGGGTTCAAAACCACCCCAGTTGAATAACTCGCAACCTCCGTTCCGGCTGATGCATCCACAAGTCCCCCAGCACTTTTCTTTGGCGTAAGCGTCGCAACCGGGAGCGAAGAACCAGTCAAATCAGAAGCAACAGTAATCATCCTGTTAATCAATGCCACATCATTACCATTTCCATATGGAATATATGCAGAATCCCCGATGTTAAAAGTTCCAATACAATAAACAGCAGCTCCGGTCGCGGCCTCATTTTGTGAGATTTCACCGCCTGTCATGCTGAACTCTCCGCCCCCCTCATTAAACACTCCACCACCAGAAACTGTTGCCTTATTTGCGAATATCTCACCACCAGTCATGTTGAAAATGCCAGTGTTATAGATCGCTCCGCCACTGCCAGCATCGCAATTAGTAATAACCCCTCCAGACATATTCAACGTCCCTGTGTTATAAACTGCACCACCCAAATCGGAAGAACTCCACCTAAGTGCTGAGCCAGTACTTAATGAAAGCGTGCCGTCATTTTCAATAAGCGAACCCTGCCCTTCATTTCCATCCACTGCTATCCCAGAAATAGTTAACCTGCCACCACTTTTAACTTTAAACAATGGGCCGTCAAAATTTGTACGCTGGAGAACCACATTGCTGCTTGACCGTAACGTAACATTCCCACTGACTTCAATGCTTGATTCGATATCTATACTTTCCGTAAGGTTTATTGTTTCGCTACCAACAACACTCTCAACAGATTCCTTAAACTCTTCAAACGGACTTGGTTCCGCGGTTATTTCTTCCTCTCCACCCGGGTTAACCTCCTCTTCCTCTAATCCACTTGTCTCTTCTAGCGCCGCCACTTCCTCCTGCTCTTCGCTCCAAACCAATGGCTCAAGTGACGACGTTAACATCCCGCACAAAACCAACATTGCTACAAAATTCGACATTGCTCTTTTACGCATTTTTATCTCCCCCTTGTGGCATGTTTAAAAACACCACCACATTATTTTTTAATTAATAACATCTTTATTTTATCACATTACAAATTAAATATCAACATTAAAGCAAATTAAATTGTGAAATTCTTCTCACAAACGTTGTGAAAGCATAAACAACAAAAGTGTTCCTGCTGAGAAACGCGCTGACAGAATTCACATGACAAAGTAAGACAACAAAAAAGAAAAGTTCGAGAAAGAGAATTTGTTTCGAATTTCGGAATGCTTAGAAAGCAACAAGATGGCTCAAATTTGGTTAAAGAATGCTAAGCTCCCGAACGTTGTTGCGTTAGATTGCGTTCAAAGACCGCCAGCATGTTTGTGTCGTGCGTGATTGCTGCTTGCCCGGATTGTGGATAGGTCGCTATAGTTCGGTTGCTTGGCTGTAGCACGCCTGAGAGCGGTTTCCCACTAACCAGAACTTTTTTCAATCTGTAGCCCGGGCGGAGTTTTATGGTGACGGTCAGCGGTTGTTGTTCCGCAGGAATATGGCAAACAGGCCCAGCAGACTCTGAGCCATATGCGACTATTATGCTTCCGCCTAGGTCGGCAGATGTTTTGAATTTGAATGGGAGTGGCTCCGCCGCAGTTACAGGATTGTTTCTTTCATCTACCTCTTAATACAGTCAGGATGTAAGAATTTCCTTGATTTACAAACGGAGTAACATCCACGACCCAGTGATAACTGAAGTCGACAGGCAGCGCGGCGTTCATCCAGGCGCCAACGGCGAATGTGCCGTGCGCCTTGGTCAATTCTACGCCAGCGGCCGCTAAAGACGCGAACCCGCTACGCGCGACCCCAACGGCGCACAAACCACCAACCAGCAAATCACAAGGTTTGCTTTTGTGTCAATCTTCACTGGAAAATTCTGTGCAAACAACTGTTGAATGGGGTTGAAAAAGCTGGCCAGACGTGATATACTATATGTATGTAATGGATGAGGGGCGGCAAAAAGGAGAGTCAAGTGAACAACAGCCTGGGAATATATGTGCATGTGCCATTTTGCAGCAGAACCTGTTGGTATTGTGATTTTTATTCCATAACTCCGAATGGAAAAATAATGCAAGATTATGTTGATGCCATCTGCAATGAGTTGATTTTCTATCAAAACACCGGGAGAGTAGTGGAAAGCATCTATTTTGGCGGTGGAACTCCTAATTTGCTAGGCTTTAAGCAGATTGCAAAAATAATCAGAACCATTAATGAAACCTTCGAGGTTAGCCTTAACGTGGAAGTCACCGCTGAGATGAACCCAGAACTTGTAACCGAAGAAACAGCGTATGACTTGGCAATGGTTGGCGTTAACAGAGCATCGATCGGTGTGCAGTCTTTTTCCGACAATGATTTGAAATTTCTGAAAAGACGACACACGGCTCGAGTGGCTCGTGATGTGATTGAAATTGTTGCAAAACAGGGTTTTTCTAACATTTCGATTGATTTGATTCTGGGGTTGCCCTCCCAGACCTGTGAGCAGTTTGAGTACACTGCAGCTTTGGCGCGAGATTTGGGTGTTTCGCATATCTCCGGGTATCTTTTGAAGGTTGAAAATAAAGCAAAACTTGATCATGACAAAATCGTTAGGCTGTTGCCTAGTGAAAATGAAGTTTGCAACAACTATGAAAACTTTGTTAAGATAATGGAGACGCACAGATTTAAACAATATGAGATATCCAACTACGCGGTAAACGACAGAAAGAGTATACACAACCTGAAATATTGGCGATGTGAGGAGTATATAGGCCTTGGAGTTGCGGCACACTCTTATTTCGAAGGCGTGAGATACCACATCATTAAAGACGTGGATGCTTACATACTTAACGTTAAAGATGCGAGCCAATATCTGAAGGAAACAAGGGGAATGCTACCTCCACACCTTGAAAGAAAAGGGCTTGAAAAAGAGGGTAAACAAAAGCTTTATCACATTGACGATTGTGACCTTTTCGCGGAATATGTCATGTTGGGTCTGCGGTTAACAGAAGGAATAAACATCCGAAAGTTGACGGAGCTTGATGAAGAGAAATGCAAAAAGTTTTTGGATGTGCTAGATAAACGAAAATTGTTCCCAGATTTCATGGTTCGTGATGGAGATGAAGTGTGTTTGACACTCAAAGGGTTTTTGATTAGCAACGAAATAATTGCCGAACTTTTGTTGTGACGTGCGGAGGGGTTTATGACCGGAAGAATTGAGAGCGTCAGCTTGTCTGAGGTTGTTGAGGTCTTGGGCCTTAAGATGGCGTATCAGCCAGAAAATATCGAAGAGATTAAGGTTTTCAGCCGAAACGTCAACAAGGTAGGGTTATGTCTTGTTGGATTTTTCAGTGACTTTGAGCATGGTGGGATATATCTTTTGGGCAGTGAAGAAATGCACTATCTGGCCGGCGAAAAATCCTGCAACAGGCTGAATGTTCTTGACAAATTCTTTAGTTATAAACCCCCGCTTGTGATAATAACCGACGATTGTGGTGATGTGGACGAGATTGACAGCTGTGCAAAAAAACATGGGGTAGCGTATGCATTTACCAAAGACCCTGCGTCTGTGGTGATGGTTGAAACCATTAAATTTTTGGGGGTCAAACTTGCACCCCGAATGTCTTTGCACGGAGAGTTGGTTGTGATTTATGGGGAAGGAGTTTTGCTTACCGGTGAGAGCGGAATCGGGAAGAGTGAGACGGTTATTGAGCTCATCAGAAGGGGTCACCACCTGGTTGCAGATGATGTTGTTGAAATCAGAAAAATATCTCACGAAACATTAACCGGGTCGGCACCCGACAACATAAGGTATTTTGTTGAATTGAGGGGAATTGGCATTGTCAACGCGGAAAAGATGTTTGGAATTGATGCAGTGAAAGTGTCTTCGCAGATTGACCTTGTTGTTGAAATGATTGACGTTGAAGATCAAAAAATCAGCGCAGAAGTGATTTGTGGTGATGCCACAACAAACATATTGGGAATTGATCTGCCAATAGTAAAGATACCTGTGAAAAATGGTCGCAATATGACTACTCTGGTGGAAGCGGCAACAATGGCGATTAAACAGAAAAAATCAGGGTATAATGCGGGGCGGGATCTTCTGCACACTTTACGAAAGTTCCATGGGGGATAAATTGAATGGAAAAATTTATCGCATTTGCCAAAGAACTAGGCGTAAATGTCTTAAGAGAATCAATGAGTTTGCATACTACTTTCCAGATCGGAGGCGTCGCATGCTTTGCTCAAATAGGCAATTCGGATGTTTTGAAAAAAGTAATAACCCATTTACAAGAAAACAACATAGATTATCAGGTCATCGGGAATGGGTCGAATTTGCTTGTAAGTGATTCAAAAATGAATAAACTTTTTATAAAATTGGAAGATGATGAGAGCGAAGTGCTTTTGAAAGATGAAACATTGATATATGCATCTGCGGGCATCTCTTTGCAGAAATTGTGCGATTTTGCCTTAAAGCATTCGTTAACCGGGCTCGAATTCGCTTATGGGATCCCGGGAACTCTGGGCGGTGCGATTTACATGAATGCCTCGGCATATGGCAAGCAAATGAGTGATGTGCTTGGAAGCATTTTTTGTTTGAATGATTTGGGGGAACCGAGCAAGGTGAAAGCCGAACATGCCAATTTAAGCTATAGATATAGCATGTTTATGGGTAAAAAATGCTGCATAACAGGGGCAACATTACTTCTTGCAAAAGGCAGCGAAACAGCAATCAAAAAAGAAATGGGTTCCTTGTGGGAAAAGCGGCAAAAGAGCCAACCGTTGGATTTTCCAAGTGCAGGGAGTATCTTTAAACGTCCAGGGGTTAATTTTGCAGGTGCGTTAATTGAAGAATGTGGTCTTAAAGGAATGAAGGTAGGCGGTGCGGCAGTAAGCGAAAAACATGCCGGATTTATTATAAATTTGGGAGGTGCCAGTTGCGAGAATGTTAGAAGATTAATCAAAGAAATTCAAGATGCTGTTTGGCAGCAAAAAGGAATAAAGCTAGAAACTGAAGTTGAACTTGTTGAATGACCTTCTGAAGTATTTTTGAATTTTAGTGAAGAAAGAATCACATTTTGGGAATGGGGATTTCTGATGGGAATAAAAGTTGGTATTAATGGTTTTGGAAGAATAGGAAAGCTGGTTCTGCGTGCTGCAATGAAAAGAAACCGTGAGATTGAGATTGTTGGCATTAATGATCCTTTTGTGACACCCGAATATATCGCTTACATGATGAAATATGATACCACACACGGCGGATTTGACCACAAGCTAAGTTGGTCGGAAGGTTCTTTGGAAATTGGCGAAGAAAAGATTGCTGTTTTTGGGCATCGGAACCCAGCGCAAATCAATTGGAGCAGCTGTGGAGCGGAATATATCATCGAAGCAACGGGTTTGTTCGTTTTTGCAAAAGAGGCTGGCGGTCACCTTGTGGGAGGGGCCAAAAAAGTAATAATTTCCGCGCCGGCAAAAGACGAAGAAACACCGACATTTGTTTACGGTGTTAATTTGGATAAATACCGTACTGATATGAATGTGGTTTCAAATGCCTCCTGCACAACAAACTGCCTTGCGCCACTTGCTAAAATCATTAACGACACATTTGTTATCAAAGAAGGGTTGATGACAACCGTACACGCGGCAACGGCTACCCAAAAGCTCATTGACGGCATTTCTGGCAAAGATTGGCGGGCCGGCAGAGCTGCGATGGGCAATATCATCCCCGCTTCAACAGGAGCTGCAAAGGCGTGCACAAAAGTGCTTCCGGAACTTGCTGGCAAGTTGACTGGCATGGCTTTTCGTGTGCCAACACTTGATGTTTCGGTGATCGATTTGACCGTCAGTTTAGAAAAAGAAGCAAGCTATGAAGAAATCTGCAAAGAAGTGAAAAGAGCATCTGAACAAGAAATGAATGGCATTTTGGGGTACACAGAAGAGGATGTGGTTTCTTCGGATTTTGTTGGGGATGAAAGAACCTGCATTTTTGATGCAAAAGCCGGAATTATGTTGAATAAAAAGTTTGTAAAGTTGATTGCCTGGTATGATAATGAATGGGGATATAGCAGCAAATTATTGGATTTGGTGAAATATATGAATAGTGTGGACAGATTGAAAAGTTGAAAGAAAGAGGGCATGAGCTAACTTTGGGAAAGATCGTAAAAATAGAAGTGTCAGCAAGGCACGTTCATCTCTCAGAACCAGATTTTGAAATTTTGTTTGGTAACGGGGCAGAGCTTGCTTTTGAAAAGGGACTTTCGCAACCTGGGCAATTCAAGGCTCAACAAAAAGTCGCTGTTGTTGGGCCCAAAGGAAGTTTCGACGAGGTTGCCATTATTGGGCCTTTTCGTGAAAAAACGCAAGTGGAAATTTCCGTTACCGATGCAAAAAAGCTGGGGTTAAACCCACCAATAAGGGGTTCTGGAGATCTTGAAGGTTCCGAAAGGTGCAAGATAGTTGGGCCAAATGGAACAATTGAATTAGGGGAAGGAGTCATTGTTTCGAAGCGGCACCTGCATCTTTCGGTTGAAGATGCAATGCAAATGAAAATTGAAAACGGTGAAACAGTGTGTGTGAAAGTAAGAACACAAGAAAGATCTTTGATTTTTGACGATGTTGTTGCAAGGGTTTCTTATAATTTTGTTGAGGCCATGCACATCGATACGGATGAAGCGAATGCGATGGGATTTTCGGGGAATGTTTTCGGGGAGATTATGAAAAAAGAGAGGGAAAAGGCAGATGAACATATGGCATGACATTGATGAAGAGAGAATTAAAGAAAACGATTTTGTGGGTGTAATCGAGATAAGCAAAGGGAGCAAAAACAAATATGAGTTAGATAAAGAAACCGGCATGTTGGTTTTAGATCGAGTTTTGCATGCGTCAATGATGTATCCAACTAATTACGGGTTTATCCCCAGGACTTATGGGGGCGACAAAGACCCCTTGGATGTGTTGGTGATTTGCTCAGAGCCGATTGTTCCAATGAGCTTGGTAAGGTGCTTCCCAATTGGGGTTTTGTATATGACAGACGGCGGCGAAGAAGATGAAAAGATCATAGCCATCCCCGCAAAAGACCCACATTACAACAAAGTGAAAGATATAAACGAATTGCCAGAGTTTTTGTTCGAAGAGATAAAGCATTTTTTTGCGTTTTATAAAAAGCTTGAGAAAAAAGAAACAATAGTGAGGGAGCTGGAAGGGCACGAAGTGGCGCAAAAAGTGGTAAAAGAAGCCATAAACAACTATAAAGAAACCTTTGGTAAGCGTTAGTTATTCGTCCAGAAAGTGATGTTAGGAGTGAAACAGGTCACTATGCGTACCTGTGCGGACAAAATACAATGTTTTTGTTTCGCTGTGTATGCGGTAAATTAGCAACCAATCAGGCTCAATGTGGCATTCCATGCAGCTTTTGTATGTACCCTCAAGCGGATGTTTTTTATATTTTGGGCTTAGTAGAATTTCTTTTTCTAAAAGCGCCATAACAGAAATGAGTTTGTGCATGTTGAAATTGCGTTTCTCCATTTGCTTATAATCTTTTCTGAACTTTGTTGAGAAAATGGCTTTCATCATTGTTGGTGTCGCTCCATTTCTTGCGCAAATTCCGAGACGGTCATCGAATTGCTTGGTATTTTGCCATTTATCATGTTTTCAACTTCTTGTATTACTTTTACAGTCTCTTCGTTAGGGACATTAAGTGAGATTTTGAATGGGATCGCTCCTTGACGAACTGCCTGGCGAGTAAATATAATGAAAGCAGCGGTTAAAGTTAACCCTAGTTCAGAAAAAAGCACCTCTGCCTGTTTTTTTAACTCTTTATCTATACGAATGCTAAGATTAGTAGTTTCTTTCACAGGAATATCACTCCTTATTTGAAAAAGTTAGTTTATATAATTTAATCACAAAATCTGTGCATTGTCAATACGCGGCACTAAATGGGTTCTACTCTAATTGTCGTAATGGATTAGGACAAGCAAGTTTAAATTTGGCTGCAGCAAGACAGAGCTCTTTTCGTCTTCCCGTAAACTACAATTGCAATTGCTGTAAAACGTCAAGCCATTAATTTGCTTTTCAAACGCTCCGAGATTTGGAGCAAGTTTGTTTTTTCACGTGCTTTCCAAACATTCCGGAATTCGAAACACATCGCTTTTTGGAACTTTTTTGTCAAAACACAAAAAAGTTCCAAAAAAACAAACCAGGGAAGGAATTGCGATTTTCCTTCTCTGGACCCATCCTTGAAACGCTTTTTCCATAGTCTAGGGTTACTGCTTTTGGATTTGCAAATAAAAAGTCAGACTTTTACGATTTTGGGAGTAGAGCCCACTAAATTAATGCAAGAAGTGTTGTATATTAAAACATGAGGTGAGGGAACTATTAACTGGACTGCTGAGCAAAAATGTGCAATAAGATCTGCTGGGTCACTGTTGATCTCAGCGGCGGCAGGAAGCGGGAAAACTGCTGTTCTTGTGCAGCGTGTTTTTGAAAAAATTACGGCAGCACGGCAGCCGTGTTTGCTTAGTGATTTGCTAATAATTACTTTTTCGAATGCAGCGGCGGATGAGATGTATTTGCGCATCAAACGGCAGCTGCAGCAGCAGCTCCTTTGGGCTCCATCGGACCAACATCTCAAAGCTCTGCTCAAAAGCTGCGAAACTGCGAACATTTCAACTTTTCATGCCTTTTGTTTTAAAATAATCAAAGAAAATGCCAACGTTTTTGATCTGAGTTATGATTGCGAAGTTGCTTCAGATTATGAAGTTTCGGAACTTAAAAACAAAGCGTTCTCTGAAATAGTTGACGAGTTTTATTTCAGCGAAAATTGGGAGCAACTAACGATTTTAAATGGCCTTTCCCACAATAACGAAAATTTGTTTAAAAACGTTAAAAAACTGCATGGTTTTGCGCGTTCGAAGCCATTTTATCTTGATTTTTTAGATTCAATCGTCACCTGCTATCAATCCCCGATTCAGCCCTTTGATGTTTTTCTAAAAACTGCATTTAAATATTCCAAAAGACTCATAAAGCACTGTATTCACCAGACTAACTGTGCACTTAACCTATTGAACGAAGCACCCAAGTACCAGAAGGTTTTCACGAACGACCTAAACAATCTGGAAGCACTTTTGGAAAGAATTTCTCAGTCAAATAATCTTGATGATGCCCGCAAGCATATAAGCTTTCTCTCTTTCGAGAATTTGCCCATAGCCAAATACGAACTGGAAGCAACAACCAAGCAGCAAGTCTTCAGAATAAGAAAGAGTATCAAAGAGAAGATGAATCTTCTCAGAACCAAGCTGTTTTGTTTTGATGATAGCTCTTTTCAACGGGATAGACTTTATTCCAAAAATTATTTTGAGTTGTTGGTGAAGATAACGAAAGCTTTTGATCAACGTTTTAACGAGCTGAAACACGAAAATAACCTTATAGATTTCGAAGATATCGAGCAGCTTACCCTTTCTCTTTTTATTTCAAAACAGCCAGATGGTTCGTTGAACAAAACGCCCATGGCAAAAGAAATCGGCAAGCAATTTCAAGAAATTCTAGTAGATGAATATCAAGACATAAACGAGATTCAAGATTTAATCTTTAGCGCACTTTCAAAAGACGGCTCCAACCTCTTTGCGGTGGGGGACGTTAAGCAAAGTATATACCGATTCCGGCACACTGCCCCCGAGATTTTTTTGAACTGGAAAGATTCCCTTCCTGATTATGATGGCAAGCACTTCCCTGCCAGACTTTTTTTGAAAAACAACTTCAGAAGCGCGCCCACAATCATTAATGCCATTAATTTCATCTTCAAGAAGCTTATTTCTGAGGAAACAACAGAGTTTGATTATGACCATAGTCACGAACTGATTGCGACCGGACAGAACCCGCCAGCCGCGAGTTTTAGCTTGAATATTCTTGAGTTTGAAGGTTCTGCGGAAGAAACCACCAAGTTTGAAGCAAAACACATAGCGCAGCAGATATACCAAAAAATCGCAGATCCAAGCTATCTTGTTACGGAAGGCAACCTGTTTCGCCGAGCCAAATACAGTGATTTTTGCATTTTGCTCCGAAGCCCAGAGAGGAAAGCTGATATATACCGCGATGCGCTTTTAAAGCGTGGAATTCCCACAATTTCTGGGTCACCTGCCGATTTTTTCACTCAAAAAGAAATTATGCTGCTTATTTCATTTCTTAAAATCATTAATAATCCGATGAATGAGATAGATTTAGTTGCAATAATGCACTCTAACCTTTTTGCATTCACTTTGGATGAGATATATCAACTGCAGCATAACGACCCAAATGTTTACCTTTACAGTAAAGTGATTAAATCGTCCGATGCGAAGTGCAAACACCTGGCTTATACCCTTGATTTGTGCTTCAAAAAGAGCGCTTCTGTGCCCGTTTGCGAGCTGATAGATTATATCTACAATGAAGTGGGTTTTCTTGCAATTGCCCTTTCTCAAAGCACAGATGTTGAATTAACCAGAAATAATTTGAACTTGTTTCTGGATTTCGCAAGGTCTTCTGAGTTTGATTCACTTAACGAATTTCTCAAAAGCCTGGATGTTATCATGCAAAACACCCAAAATCCCTTCTCGTCAAATAATCAATTTCAAAACATCGATGCTGTTAAAATAATGAGTATTCACAAGGCCAAAGGCCTTGAGTTCCCAATTTGCTTCCTGGCCGACGCACACAAAGAATTCAACAAAGCTGATCTTAAAAGTTCGATGTTGTTGAGCAACAAACTGAAGGCTTCTTGCACCAGATATGTGAAAGAAACCATGCAACAACAAGCCACATTTTTTAAGCAAGCAACAATCATCGCCTTGCAAGACGAGATGATTGAAGAGGAAATAAGGCTTCTTTATGTCGCTCTGACACGTGCAAAAATGAGCATTATAATTCCGATAATCACCAAAAACTTTGCTGAAAAGTTACTTCGTTTGCAGACTGATTGCCAGCTTTTGGATCTTGTTACTTTGGAAGACCACCCAAATTATGCCGAGTTTATTCTTTTGGCTCTTCTTTCCCACCCAGGCTTTTGCAATCAAGTCGGCGTACCTTGTGCAAACACAGACCCTTATAATGCAAAGTTTGATGTTAATTTCGCGGGTGATCTGCAAGAAGCAGAATCAATTGCCGTCCTGCCCACACAGGTTCGCACTTTGACATTGAAGGAAACGGAAAAAATAGCGAAGAATATTAATTTTATATACCCATTTGAAGAGATTCTTTCGTTGCCATCAAGAGTTTCGGTCTCTGAGCTTTTAAAAAATTTGGAAGAAGCTCCTCGTGCCGAATCCAAATTGATTCCCAAGTTTCTTTCAGAAAACAGAATTTCAAATGCCGATCGCGGAACAATACTACACAAATTTCTTCAGTTGTGCGACTATAAATCTGCTCAAAAGAATCTGTGTTCTGAACTGAGCCGCCTGACTGATCTTGGCAAACTAACACAGGCAGAGTTCCAAGCTATAGAGACTTCACAGCTTTCTGGATTTTTTGTGTCAGATTTTTATCAAAAAGTCGTTTGTAAAGCCAAAACCATTCACCGCGAAGTCAAGTTTTCAACCAACTTAAGACCAGACCAAATATTCGAAACCATTCCCAATTCTCGTGATTATTGCGACATGATAAACGTTCATGGTAAGGTTGATTGTATTTTGGAGTTTGAAAATGAAAGTTTTTTGCTCGATTTTAAATCAAACAGAATTACTTCACTGAATGTTCTTGCCGAAAGATATAGAAAGCAGCTTTATGTATATAAGCTTGCTTTGACCGCAGCTCAAGAAAAGCCTATCACAAAACTGATCTTATATTCTCTTGCTTTGCAAAAAGAAATTTATGTTTAGGAGCCTTTTTATGCCGCATCATGAATTAATCAGCGTCAAAGAAGCCATCATAGTGGAAGGCAGATATGATAAGATTGCACTGCGCAATGTTGTTCAGGCAACAATTGTGGAAACATATGGCTTTGGGATTCGAAAAGATCCTGAAAAAATCCACTATGTCAAAGAATTAGCGAAAAGCGTTGGGGTTATTATTCTCACAGATTCTGATGTCGCCGGATTCCAAATTAGGCGTTTTTTGTGCGAAATCCTTCCCAAAGAATCTGTTAAACACGCGTACATTCCACCAATCTTTGGCAAAGAAAGGCGAAAAAAAAATCCCTCAAAAGAGGGAAAACTCGGCGTTGAAGGTGTTAACCCCGCAGATCTGGTCGCTACTTTGGAAAAATCTGGTGCCACTATTTGTGGCTCAAAAATACAGCCAAGCGAAAACCCAATCACAAACCTGACCCTATATAACGATGGGTTAATTGGCAAAGAAAACAGCAAGCGAACGCGGCTGGCGCTATTTCGTGAACTTGATCTTCCGGAATATCTTTCAGCAAAAGAATTAATTGAGTTCTTGAATACCAATCCCGCCGCACAGAAATATGCTCAATTTATAAACAGGCAAAAATTGGTTCGACTCCCAAAATCGTAAAAGTCCAGTTTGTTTCTTCGCCTTTCAAACATTCTGATATTTAAAACAAAAACTTTAAACTTTGGGGGAAGCGTTTCAAGGGAGAGTCCAGAGAGGGGAAATCGCAATCTCCTCTCTGGTTTGCTTTTTTGGAACTTTTTTGTCAAAACACAAAAAAGTTCGAGAAGGCGGTTTTGCTTTGATTTTCGGAGTGCTTGGAAAGCACGCGAAAAGAGCTTGCTCCCGAACCTCGGAGTGCTTGGAAAGCATTTGAAAGATTTAATGTGAATATTCCTTTCGTGCACCAACATTCCAAAGAGGAACGCAACACAGGGCTCCCAACAGAGCAATGCCCCCCCAGCAAATCAACAACAACCTTGCATCGCCAAATTGTTTCAGCGAATAACCTACCGCCTTACCGCTAACGAAATGGCTGACAAATCCTCCCAGATACCCTGCGAAACTAGCAAACCCGGTTGCCGCTGCTGCCACCTTCTTTGAGGTGGATTCCACCGCACAGATGCCTCCCACTAACAATTGTGGAATATTAATCATAAAGCCTGAAATTCCCAGCGACGAAAATACAAGCATCTCTTTAAGTAAAGAGTTTGTTATCGGTGAATGAACAGAATTTCCCAACCAGAACCCAACTAAAGACACCGCTGCAATAGAAAGACTCCAAAAGTTCGCAGCTGCTCGTTTCCCGCCAAACAGTTTATCGGATATCACAGGTGCCAAAAAGATGCCCAAAAAACCTACCACTGTGGGCATTGCCGATTTTAATGTTGCCAAATGATGCACATTGTTAAGCATATCGGAAAAACTCTGGTTCTTTGCTTGCTCGTCGACCAGAATTTTGAATATCCAACTGATGCATCCCGTTCTGAAAACGTAAACACAAAAATATATAAACGCCAGATTCCACATAACTTTGTTGCGCAGAATATGTTTTTTCAAAATTTGAAAATATGTAAGATTTTCTTCAAGGTCTTGTTCTTTTTTTTCTTCCTCCGTTAGTTTCGCGAAGTTCGTCCCACATATTTCTTCAACATCGGGCAAACCTATGCTGGTCGGCTTGTCTCGCAGAGCAAAAAATCCGATTATTGCGATCAAAGAGGAAAGGAAAAACGGTGCAAAGAAAAATGATTCCAGCTCATACCGCCCGAACAACGTGTGAGTAAGCCTAGCTATGGGCAAAGATATGAGCACAACCAAGACACTTCCCAACTCGTGGGAAGTCGACAAATTGGCCCACCAGGTAGTTCTTGTTGCATTTGGGAACCACCGAATGAGCGATTTCGCACAATAAGGGAACAAAGCAGATTGAAACCAAGTGCTTAGCCCCCAGAACAAACACATATATGCCACAACCATGTTGTGTGGCCAATTACCAGTCCTCACAAGAAATGGTGCCAAAGCAGTGCCAGCACTAAACAATCCGGCAAAGAACATATTCATTGGGAACGATGTTCTAACATTACTGCGATCTGCTATTGACCCATTTACGAAACGTCCTGCCCCATAGACAAGACACGAAATCCCAAGTATCCACCCTTGATCTACTGAGGTTACCCCTATCGACTGCGACATAAACGGCATTGCCATAGCGAAACTGCCACGCGCCATGTATGCAATCATATAGAGGAGATACGAGGTGATAAAGATGGCGTTGCGCCAAAACACATATCTACCTTTTATTTCGCTTTTATCTTCAATTACCGGCTTTGCAGGTGGTTCCGAAAAAATTCTCTTCCATAACGTTTTTTTTGCTGTACCTGTAACCACTACATTTTTCATTTATTACGGCTCCTTTTTTCATAAAAAATCAATCCCTTGAATAAAAGCTTTTTCTACTTCTGAAACCTTTCGCAGCAGAAAAACTCGTGTGGAAGAATTGTTCGACTAAGTATAGCACACCCAAGAAAGAAAGACAAATGAAATCTCTCCAGTTTCAGGGCAATTCTGCAGCTTATAACCCCTAGTTTGCCTAGACAATCGATATTTGGCAATCATTTGTTCCCGTATCTCCCGGTTTCATGAAGAAACACCTCAAGAAAGCATTTTTTCGAACAAGACGAGGTCTCCTTTGTTTGTTCGAGAATAACCCAAAGTGTTGAAAATCTTGCACGAAGCAATATTATCCGGTTTGACTTTTGCTGTAATCTTGCTTATTCCCAAATGACGATGCTCATCGACCAGCTCTGATTCGCCTAATTCAATAATTAGCTTGCCAAACCCTCTTCTTCTATATTCTGGAGCAATGGAGTAACTAATTGTTACGTTGTCTTTATCATATTCAAATCTAATTTGTCCTATACTCTGTTCTACTTTTCCACCACCCAAGCACAACAACCAAAAATCTTTTTGGCCATCCTCCAAGATATTCTTTAACCACCTTAAATGTTCTTCATGATCGATTATTTTACTATTGAATGAGTTTCTTCGTGTAACTTCATCATTTACCCAAGTGAATAAAATATCACTGTCCTCTACCTTGACTTTTCTTAAATACATTTTCTCATCCATTTTTCCAGCCCCCGATTCCTTTGGTCAAAATTAAATCAATTTGCCTCGTGTTTGCCCGTATGCCGTCAAGTGATCACAAATCCACCATCAACACCAAGTACTTGCCCGGTTATGTAATTTGCGCTATCTGACGCCAAAAAAAACACAGCATCGGCAATCTCATCCGTTTTGCCAAGTCGAGCAAGAGGGGTATTTTGTTTTAGCTTTTCTACCGTTTCTTTTGTGATTTTACCGTTCATGTCTGTGTCTATTATGCCCGGAGCAACACAGTTCACAGTAATATTCGAAGGACCAAGTTCCTTGGCCAAAGCTTTAGAAAAACCAATCACGGCAGCTTTCGAAGCGGAATAAAGCACTTCGCAGGAAGCGCCAACCAATCCCCAGACCGACGAGATGTTTACGATCTTACCAGTTTTACATTTAATCATCTGAGGAACTGTCGCCTTGCAAACGTTAAAAACTCCCTTGACGTTGACCGAAAATAGCCTGTCGAATTCAGTTTCATCTGCTTCTGTAAACAGCTGCCAAAGCGCAACTCCAGCGTTGTTAACAACAATATTAATCGGTCCAAAATTCCTTTGGGCCAAATCAACCATTGTTTCAACCTGATCAAACTTCGAAACATCTGCCCGAATTGCCAAAGACGAATTCGGGAACTTTTGAGCCAGCTCTACCGCTGGCTTTTCTGTTTTGTTGTAATTAATCACCACATTGTCGCCTGCTTCACAAAAACGCTTCGCAATTGCGTGTCCTATCCCTCTCGAAGCCCCTGTAACCAGTACTACTCTTTTCATTTCAACCTTCATTTAGATTGATTCCCTCTCAATTCAGCCAAAAATTCGTTAAAATAATCCGGCAGATCCGAATCAAAATCAAGATAT
Source organism: Clostridia bacterium (assembly GCA_026001145.1). Classification (GTDB taxonomy): domain Bacteria; phylum Bacillota; class Clostridia; order Oscillospirales; family Ruminococcaceae; genus BNZN01. Next base: position 18,108 of record BNZN01000005.1, read on the forward strand.
TCATTCGTTGTTGGGTGAATAAATCCCAGATATTTCGCATGCAAACACTGACCTTGCAATTTAGTTATAACATTGCGCGGTCCATAAACAGGGTCACCTGCCACCGGGTACCCACAATGCGCCATGTGCACCCGTATCTGGTGAGTTCTACCTGTTTTCAGAACAAGCTTAATATACGAAAAACCACGGAAATTTTCGAGCAATTTAAATTCAGTAATCGCCGCTTTCGAATTTTTCAAGTTCACACTCATCTTTTTTCTGTCACGGTTGCTGCGCCCAATCGGGAATGAAATCACACCGCTTCGTTCCTTAACGTTTCCATAAACAATAGCTCTATACTTCCTGCAAAAACTGTGATCTTTGATCTGTTGCGAAAGTTTAAGGTGGGAGTTATCATTCTTCGCAACCACAAGGAGTCCGCTTGTATCTTTGTCTATTCTGTGCAGAATTCCGGGCCTAATTACCCCGTTTATTCCAGAAAGATTCTCGCCACAGTGGTAAAGCAGCGCATTCACTAGTGTTCCGTCTTCATGACCCGCGGCAGGGTGGACCACCATGCCTTTTTTCTTGTTTATAACAATAAGGTCGTTATCTTCAAAAACAACATCAAGCGGAATGTTTTGTGGTTCTGTGCATAGCAATCGAGGTGGTAAAATTCCAACTTTCACCTCGTCGCCATCCTTCAGGATTTCGCTTTTCAAAACAACCTTCCCGTTAACTAACACACAGCTCTTTTCGAACAACTTAAGAAGGGCCGATCTGCTAAGATCAATGCGGCAAGAAAGCCATTTGTCAACTCTTGTTTTCTCTTGAACGGAGCTCACCAGAAACTTAAGGTTATCCAATCCGCTTTGTTCCCTTTCGTTTGATTCTACTCCCAAAATCGTAAAAGTCTGATTTTTTATTTGCAAATCCAAAAGCCGTAACCCCAGACTCTGGCAAAAGCGTTTCAAGGAAGGGTCCAGGTGGAGGAGTTCGCAATCTCCCCCTGGTTTGTTTTTTTGGAACTTTTTTGTCAAAACACAAAAAAGTTCGAGAAGGCGAGTTTGTTTCGAATTCCGGAGTGCTTGGAAAGCACGCGAGAAAGTTTGTTCATACATCAGCCATCGGTCTGCGGCCCTGTTCCATCGCTTTCAACGCTTTCAATAGGCACGTGTGATTCCATCGCAGTATGCTTAATAACCTCGTGTGCTTCGATCTCCGTATGTACTTGCGGTAACACCCTTTTGCTTACACTCATTTCGTCAGCCATCTCCACAATTGCGACATATATGCTTGCTATCACACCATAAAGGTCCACCGGGATTTGCTGCCCAATTTTGAGTTGCGAAAGAATTGAGGCGGTTGCCGTGTCTTTATATATCGGAACACCTTTTGAATCTGCAATTTCAATTATTTTTTGGGCAATTGGCCCCTTCCCCGCTGCAACAATAACCGGAGCTTGATCACGTTCCTTTTTATATTTCAGCGCAACTGCCTTATCGTTAAATTTTGACATCGACAAAAACCCTCCTGCTGTTAATTTCGGGGAACACCTCGGTTAATTTGGTTTCTTCATGGCTAGCCAAAACATCACAACGTTCAAGTTTAAATCCGTTGGCAACAACTGCATCCTGCACCTTAGCTTTAATACCATCAAAATATGAAAGCACATGTTCTGGGCAGGTAATTTTGCAATCAATCCTACCGCCTTCTGACGCAAACAATGTCACCTCAAAGAGCCCTACATATTCCATATCTATTTTGCAAAAGACTTTCGTTCCTCTTTCTGCTCCCGATTCTTTTTTTTTGCCGGATCTTTTGGCATCTGGATCAACCCAAACCTGCGCAAATGCAACTCCCCTATCCCTATAAAACGGCAAGACGAAATTGAGCAAAGAAACCACCGAGCTTTGGTTGGCAAGCATCGAATTTATGGTGTTTTCCGCCGCAATATTCGAGGGGTCAAGTTCATTTGCCTTCATTGTGGTTGAAATCACGTCAAGTGCCCTGCTAATGAAGCCATTTTGTGGGTCTTGTTGACTCAATTTTACGCTTTCTCCAAGCAATTCACGCAAAGAATCTTTAACGTCCTCGGTTAGTGGTTCATAACTGCCTATCACTTTAAAAAGGCTTTCAAGTGAAGCATACAAGGTGGCTTCATCGCTATTTTCAAGCTTGATAACACCCTGGAGCACCGACATCAAAAAAGATCTGGCAAAAAAATTCGCCTGATTTTCTTCCAGTGCATTGCTCAAATTGGGGATAATGTCCGATTTGAGGAAGGTTAACATCTCCTTCATTGACTCGGTGGACATTTCAGTCTCTAGTGAATATTTTTCAGTGAATCTTTCTAAAATTGCCCTGACCGACTCTCCATGAGTCTTTAATGTCGTTGCTTTCGTTAGCTTGTTCATGTTTGTTACAACAGACTGTAGTGAACTCTTAAAGTTTACACTAGAATCAAAGTTTTTGAGCAGTTGCACAACCGTCTCCTCAACCATCTTGTTCCCACTATATTTCTCCAAAATTGCACTTAATTTATTAAAAAACTCGCTGCCGAAAATTGTTGAATCTTCGTGTTGCGCAACCATCGATTCCATAAGTTTGCTTTCGTCATATGGAATCGCGTTAAACAGGTTTTCTAACTGTTCCTCCATTTCGCTGGTTTCTTCTGATCGGGCTCCAAACAGCAAAAACATTCTTTTCATGTTGTCAATTGTAGATCCTGCTTGAAACAACAGCCGTTCAATATATCTAGATATAACCAAATTTTCATTCAACAAAAGAGCCTGATCTGCCGATTCGGAAGCTGTTTTTCTTATTCCAGCCGAAAGCGATGCCAGAGTTTTGCCAGAGTCAATCTGACTGGCTTGTTTTTGAGTTGAGATATTGCCAACAACATTCGCTACATCCACGTTTCTGACAGGGTTAGTTTCTGGCAAATCGCATCAATCCTTTCTCTTCCCTCTGATCATCATCCATCATTATATTAAAAGCCGCTCAAAATCACAACTTTTTTGCTTTACTTTCCTACAATCACGCATTTCGAGATGCGCAACAAACTTGCTTATTTTCACTTGCTTTCCAATCACTCCGAAATTCGTAGCAAACAACTTTAAACTTTGGGGAAAAGCGTTTAAAGGGAAGGTCCAGGGAGGGGAAATCGCAAGTCCCTTCCGGTTTGTTTTTTTGGAACTTTTTTGTCAAAACACAAAAAAGTTCGAGAAAGCGATGTGTTTCTAATTCCGGAATGCTTGGAAAGCAAGCAGAAATACGTCAGTTTTGCCTTATTTTTCAAGCTCTCCCCTTAGTGCTCTAACATATTTGACAGCCGAAAGCCCGGCAACAGTTCCCGAAGCAACGGCAAGCGAAATCTGGCACAGTTTGTTCACACAGTCGCCAGCCGCAAAAACCCCGGGGAGATTTGTTTCACCATTTTCGTTAACAACAATTCGATCACCTTCAGTCAAGACCCCTAACTTGCGGGCCAAATCCATGCTGGAAGCCACTCCTGTTGCCACAAAAATTCCCTCTGTTTCAAACTCTTCGCCACCTTCAAAAATAACACGTTCTACTCTTTCTCTACCAGTAATTATTTCGATCTTTTTTGTAATAAGTTTAATACTGCTGCCGCTAACTACTTCTGGTTCACTTCCATTCGTCAGAATTGTCACGTCACATCCAACATTAAGAAGTTCATTTGCTTCAGCAATCGCATACGCCCCGTCCCCAATAACTGCAATCTTTTTCCCGCGAAAAAAGAAGGCATCGCAAATTGCACAATAACTAATCCCACGTCCCTCAAATTCCAAAAGGCCCTTGATATCTACTTTTCCCCGCTGTTTTCCCGTCGCCAGAATAACCGCACTCACTTCAAATTCTTCGCTTGGGTTGGGTGTGAGAATTTTGAACCCTTTGTCACAAGAAGAAATTGCAACCACTTCTTCTGCCACAACTCTACAACCAAACCTTTTCGCTTGCTTAATACCGATATCAAAGAGTTCTTTCCCAGAGATTGGTTGGGCAAAACCGTAATAGTTTTCGATTTTTTCTGCAAGCGCTAATGCGGTTTGTCTGGTTCCGATAATTGTTATTTCGATGTTTGCCCTCAGTGTGTAAAGAGCAGCAGAAATCCCGGCTGGCCCACAACCCACAATTGCTATCATCTAAGTCTCCCCTTCTGTATTAACAGAGATTTTCAGCTCATCTAGACTTTTCTTATCCACTTCAGAAGGACACGAAGACATAAGCTCACTTGAATTCTGCACCTTAGGGAACGCAATAACATCCCTTATTGAAGATTTCCCAAGCATCAACATAACAAGCCTGTCAAGACCATAGGCCATCCCACCATGAGGCGGCACCCCGAAACTAAAAGCTTCAAGCAAAAATCCGAATTTAGATTCCGCTTCTTCTTCGCTCATCCCAAGCAGCGAAAACATCCTTTTTTGCAATTCAAGGTCACTGATTCTGATCGAGCCTCCACCGACTTCAGTTCCATTTATCACCAAATCATAAGCCCTGGCTCTGACTTTGGACGGGTCAAACTCAAGCAGATCTATGTCTTCTGGGTTTGGCGCTGTAAATGGATGATGCATTGCCACATATCTCTTTTCTTCTTCGTCAAATTCAAGCAAGGGGAATTCGGTAACCCACAGAACATCATAGCTTCCCTTTTTTGTGAGCCCTAGCTTTGAACCAAGGTGCACCCGCAAATTCCCCAAAGCATCAAACACAACCTTCGGATTTTCATCCGCAACAATCAAAATAATATCCCCATCGACAGCACCAACACGTTCGCGCACATGCTGCTTTTCCTCTTCGGTCAAAAACTTCTCATAACTCGAGGTTTCAACATCAAACAATCTGGTATACGCAAGCCCTTTTGCCCCATAAGTCTTAACAAACTCCACCAACTTATCAATTTCTTTTCGCGAAAGCTCTGCTGAAGCCCCTTTGACATTGATTGCCTTAACGCAACCGCCAGCTTTGATGGCATTTTTAAACACCATAAATTCAGTCTGTTTTAACCCTCCCACAAGGTCAATCAATTCCAATCCGAACCTAGTGTCTGGCTTGTCGACTCCAAATCGCTCCATCGCTTCTTTATAGGTCAATCTTGCAAACGGCCTTTCAAGCTTGATTCCAAGCATCTTTTCAAAAAGTTGCGCAACAAACCCTTCGTTAACAGCCATCACGTCCGATTCGTCCACAAAAGACATTTCGAGATCAACCTGCGTAAACTCTGGTTGCCGATCAGCTCTCAAATCTTCGTCTCTAAAACACTTGGCAATCTGTATATACCTATCAAATCCAGCCACCATCAAAAGCTGTTTATAAAGTTGCGGAGATTGCGGCAATGCAAAAAAGCGTCCCTGGTGCACCCTGGACGGAACCAGATAATCTCTAGCGCCTTCTGGTGTAGATTTAATCAATATCGGTGTTTCAATTTCCAAAAAATCATTTTTCTTAAAATAATCGTGAACCAAATAGGTTACTTCGTTTCTAAAAATCAAGCTATCCGTTAGTTCTTTGCGCCTTAAATCAAGGTACCTGTATTTCAGTCGCAATTCTTCTCTGGCATTCACGCCGTCCTTAATTTCAAAGGGGGTTGTCGCTGCCTTCGAAAGAACCTTAAGTTCATTTACAAACAATTCAACTCGGCCTGTACTTAACTCTTCGTTGATTGCAATTCTTTCCTTGAGAGGCCCTTTGGCCATCAAAACAAACTCAGACCTGACTGTTTCAGCTTTTTTGAAAACGCTTTCCGGTGTTTCTTCATCAAATGTCAACTGCAAAATCCCAGTTCGATCACGAAGATCAATAAACAGCAAATTACCAATGTTTCTTACTCTTTGAACAAACCCACAAACAACAATCTCCGCTCCCACATCGCCTTCAGAAACATCAGCGCAATAATGGGTCCTCCTGAATGCACCCATCTCGTCAACCACTGCCACACCCTCCCCTCCTCGAGACACAAAAATTTCATCAAACGTCATTCAATCTGCCGGAAAGAGGGACCATCACTTGGCCCCTCCCCTTTTCATCAATAACTACACGACACACTTCTTTAAATCGACAAACTCTAACTCTCTTGGAACAATCCTCATTGTAACAAAAAACACTCAAAATGTCAAACTCTGACCTTCGCCATCGGCATCGCAAATTTAATTGTTCACCAGTCAGTTGCTGATGAATCCTTCCCGCATTTATATAAAAATATCCTAAAAATTCAGCAATATTTTGAATTAATTCGGATTATTTTCTGAAATTAATTTTTTATGTGAAATCATGTTGACAATCAACATAATCTGTGATAAACTATGAGACATAGAGGGCTAGGTGTTCTAACCCCAAAATTTATAGGAGGTATTTTTATGAAAACCAAGAAAACTATAGCTTTTTTCATTGCATGTGCAATGTTGGCGAGCAGTGTGATGCCGGCATATGCCGTTTGGCCAAGCAAAAAAAAATCAGCAGTTTTGAACCGCGCCATAAGCAAAGAAGCTATAGATCACTATCTTGAGGAGAAGCAAAAAAACCAGAAAAAAGAATCAGCGGTTTCGAGATTTATGCGAGCGGTCAAGAATTTAGAGGAGTTCGAAAGATTCAGCCGCATTATTGAGGCAAGTATAGAAAGTCTGACTGGCATAGTGGAAAACCCTTCGATTATAGAAAAATTTAAGCACTGGAGAAGCGAAAATCAGGAAAAACTTGATCTGATGGAGAAAGCGCGCAAGGACACACTAGAACAGTTAGAGAAAGGGTGCAAGGACGCACTAGAACAGTTGAATCTAGAAAATGCTAACAGGTGGTCGGACTGGAGCAAAATTATAGAATAGAGGTACAAGCGGTCGAACCCGTAGCAAAAAAAATAACTTCTGAAGAGAAGAGTTTGGTGTTCCAATCCTGGTCAGGGAAATTGCTGTTGTGGACGACATTGTGCAGGTTCTCTCTCATTGGGTAGCTTCGCCATTGGGTAGCTCCGCAATCATAACGACCTTGAAAGGCGCCTATAGAGGGGCTACCGGACGAGACACAACCGTATGAGCGGTGGTTCTGTCTATGGCGGTTCGCTATCTAATGCTGACAAATTGAACGGCAAAAAACACCTTCGGGAAGCCATCCTTAAGGTGTTTTTGTTTTTATAAAACATCTAAAAACTTACCAATAATTTGTAATAATTTAGATTGTTTTGCTAAATTATTACTGCTTGCGTGAAATTAGTATCAACATCTATCGCAAGTTGTGATAGACTTATAGTCTTCGGGGTTTTTAATGCTGTTTTGCAATATTTGATGCATGTCTTCAAAACACTTTCGCAAATTTTGTCAGATAAGTGGGTAGGATCTAAAACTGAAGCTTTAGGTAACATTAAAGGTGAGCCTGTACCCAATTTTTCGTTGGTTTTTAAGTTCGTAATCACCGCATTTGTATTCATTTCCGAACTAGTTGCTGCCAAGGTTAACACTGTAACACCGGGATTGCTCTCTTCGCAATTGATTGATCCAAAACAATATCCCAGGCATCTCCATCGTGATAAGCAGCACATGAGACAACTTTGGAACAATCCGATTGTGCTTCCACCACTAACTGCCAAGATCACATCTATATCACTCTCTCGGCATATTTCTTTGCCTCTTTCCAGCGTTTCAAGTCGTGGATTCGGCTCAACTCCGCCCAGTTCAAACACATTAAAGTTCTTTAACAAATCTACAAACTTCGTCGTAGAGCCCACTTCTTTTTACGCTTCCACGTCCGTATGCAAACAAAACATTCTGCCCATACGGGTTCAAGAATTTGTGGAAGTTCTTTCACTTTCCTTTTTTCAAAAAGCACCTTGGTTGGAACATGAAAGTCAAAATCATTCATAATATCATTCCCCCACTTTGTGTTTATCAAACCTTAACTTGAAAAAGTTTTGTAATTTGCTAATTATTCCAGTTGCTCAAGTACAAGGGCGTGGATTTTCCGCAACTTTTTTCCTTGCCACTAATTACGGAAAATATTTATCGTTTTTGGGTGCATTAAGCGCTTCTTGTTTTTCTTTTTCTTTCATTTTTGTAATAACTTTAGGGTTAATTTTCACTATTGCCTTTGTCCAAAGAGCAAGAGCAACAAAACACGTAATGCTTATAATCCACATATTGATCGGATTTGAAGAGTATTTACCGAAAGGTAACACACTGGTAACAAACCAGATAATGGCTGATCCGCCTGCCTTCCCCAAACGGCTTCCAACAATTTCAACAGCCGCCTGCCCCTTAAGTTTACTTTCCGAATCGAGTGGTAGACAAGCCATATTCTTCGTTGCGTCGAACAACGAATATTTCATAATTTTGTTGCTGACCAGTTGATATTTACCAACAAGAACGACCGCATTTAACACAGGAATCCCCCATATCACAGCTGTGTTGCCAAACCTCTGCTGATAAAGCAAAAACCCAAAAAACGCAAGAAATGCCCCGCCCATAACAATAGGCGGAAGCAAGGCGGCGGTTCTCCACTTGACGCGCTTCAATATGTTTGTTTCTATAAGCATCAGAACCATTGTCAGCAATCCAGTCACAACTGTAAGCCTACCCATAGAGCCATTGTAGCTGCTGCAGGAGCTTTCGAAAGCTTTAAACTGAGTTTTTACTAAATGTTCATTAAGCGTGTTTGCTATTTCGTATCCTAGCACTAGACAGGCAATCAACATAATATATGGATTTTTAACCACGTAAACAATGCTTTCCCAAGCACCCATTTTCGGTTTCCCCTCCATTTTTGTTCTGCAACTAAGGGGAACTAGCTTTGGATCAGGGATAACTTGTTTTTGCATCCACGCGTATATAGCCATGGTAATTATACCAACAACCACATTCACGCCCATTTGCCATTTCAGGCTCCAACCAAAAGCAACGACATCTGAGCTACCAACTGCCATAGCCCTTTTTGATATTGTATCTACAAGCAAACCCGAAGCAATCAACCCCAGATTGCTGAGAAATCCAAACATACCATAAAATCTTGGGGCTTCCGTTGATTTTGTAATTTCATTTGCGAATTGCCAAAACAGAAACCCTATAACCAGCCCAGCCCATAATTCCGAAAGTAGATAAAAAATCGAAAAAGACCAGTTAGTCACGCACGGGATAATCCAATAAAAGTGTGGGAATTTTTCTCGCAGACTTGCAACAATTTCAGGTGAACCATGTAAATATTCCGCATTGGGAAACAATACGAATCCGAACAAGGCAAAGTAAGACAAATAAAAAATGATAACACCATAGAACATCTTCGCATTAGAAAATTTGTTGGATAGTTTCATGAAAATGGCCATGGCAGCAAGAGAAATTGGCATTACGAACCAGGTTTTTAGTGCAGACAGCATTGGCGTGCCGCCTCCGACAGCAATATATTGAATCAAAGAATCTTTCATGTCCCTAAACAAAGTGTACATGAACAAGATACAGATCATAAGCAAGCCCATGGGGATTAATTTCTTATTTTCTCGCCCATAAATCGGCCACAACACCGATCTAATTTTCGATAATGTAGTTTGCTTCCATAAGCCCTGGTTTTTCAAACTTTATCCTCCTCGTATAATACGATTTGTCGGACAATTTTGGGGAGTTCTTGCTTAGTTCTCTCCGAAATCAAACGGTTTGATGATACCCATTTTTATTGTGTTTTTTCTTGATTGCAAGTTGTTAATTATTCCAGCTGCTCAAGAAACGGGTGTGCATCAAGATCTTCCGCTTTCCTCAGTAGTGAAGCTCGGGGTCAAAAGAATTCGTCACAGCAATTTTATGATAACACTGGCGTGCATCCAATGTAGGGGAAGTGGTGTTACAAGATACAAACTGCCATTGCTGCCTAAGAAAAGTCTTAAGTTGTTTTCTTTCTTATTTTTCTCGTACATTCTGATGGCAATCTTAAAATCTTCATCAAAAAATCCCTGATGATAAGGAACATGTTTGTTTGTCTCATCATTATAGCATTCTTCGTACTTGTAATTTTCCATTTCTGCTCTTATTTTGCTTTTTATAATTTCGTTTGGATTTTTTAAGTTTACGGCTTCAAATATTTTTTCGTTGCTCATTAACTCTCCAGTGTTTAAATTAAGTTTAAATTAAAGTTATAGACTTCCCAATCAAGGAATTCGGGGGCAATCTTGTGAAAACTTTCTGTGCGAGTTGACAGCCAACCGTCAAGCTTTTTTCGGATGCTGACCGAATATACTTTTAGTGATAAAATATTGTTATTTACATAGCAATCATAGTAAAGAGAAGTATCATCCGAATATATTTGCGCAGCATGCTTCGCCACTTCTTTATTTACTTTTTCGGCATCTTTCGAATTTAGATTCACATACGGAATAAGCATCTTGTTTCGATTGTCTGAGAGAAGAGATGGGTTGTCAGCGGGATAAACCCAATCTTTCTTTTTGTTGTGTTTTAGTGAGCTGTAATCTATTGCTTTAGTCTCTCCGGCCAACGTTAAAATGGTCGGATAATAACCCCAATGAGCGTCTGTTGTCATAGTCAGATATATTTTCAGCCTGCCATTTTCGTCCAAATAAAGCTGCAACTTATCTTTTTTTCTGTCTTCCTTATAATTCTTTAGGCTTTGTTTGAGATTTTTATCAAAAGTTTCATTAAAAGCATTCTTCTGTTCTTCTCTTATCTTATATTTTACAACTTTATCTGGATTTTTTAAATTTGCTGCTTCAAACATTTCTTGGTTGCTCATTAACCTCCCGGTCTTCAGGTTGAAATTATACATTTTCCAGCTATGATATGGCACATCTGATTCCGCCGTTAACCGAAAATACCTTTAAAGACAAAATATCGCCATTCAGATAAGTTGAATAATCTACGTTTGTATAACATGGCCCATCGAGATCATAGCCTTCATGAATTTTTTTAACGTATTCTTCCAGCTCTTTGTTGACTTTTCTGGCATTTTCTGAGTCTATATTGATGAATGGAATGTTTGTGCTGTTTCTTTGGTCTGCCTTTGAATATGCCTTGGGGTTATCGCAAACCAGATTTTCATTACCTGCTCCGGACACCACAAAACTTAAGCTTTGAGGGAGGAAAACAACTGCCCCAACTAACATAGGAAGTGCAATATATAGAATTTTAGACATGGGGCTCCTCCTGGTTTTGCGCCAACTACGAACAATGCTTGTCCCCACTTTGTTAAATCTAAAAGAAAACATCATCAAAATCAACCCCATTCACTTCACACTGTATCACAAATTCGCTTTTCTGTCCAACAATAAGAGGCGGTGGGTTCTACTCCCAAAAAGGAACGGGAAGGCGAGTTTGTTTCGAATTCCGGAATGTTTGGAAAGCACGTGAAAAAGCGAACTTGCCCCAAATCATGGAGCGTTTGAAAAGCAAATTAATTTCTTGAAAAGTCTCACATCAATTGCAACTACTGTTTACGGGAAGACGAAAAGGGCCCTGTATTATTGCAGCCAAATTTAAACTCGCTTGCCCAAATCCGTTACGACAATTGGAGTAGAACCGACTATACGCGGGATCTTGACTTTGTGTCGTTAATGTGATAGAATTTGGTTCGTCTGTTGACTGTTTAAAATTGTCTTGGGGAGGTGCTAATTGTGGCCAAATGCGAAATTTGTGAGAAGAAAATAAATGTGGCCAAGAAACATGTATACAGAAGTTCATATGTGACCAAGCGCTCATTACGGAAGCAATATCCCAACGTGCAAAGGGTTCGCGTTTTCGTTGGTAGCGTGTCAAGAAGGATGTATGTCTGCACAAAATGCTTAAAATCGCAAAAAGTTCAAAGGGCCGAGTGTTAATCAACATGGCGGTGGCCAGAGCGTTTTGTTAATTTATAAATTGAAGGTATTCGGAGTTGTTTTTGCCTGATGGTGTAACGGTAGCACAACAGATTCTGGCTCTGTTTGTCTGGGTTCGAATCCTAGTCGGGCAGCCATTTCTTTAGGTTAAAAGCTGTCGGGGTATGGCACAGTTTGGTAGTGCGCTTGGTTCGGGACCAAGAGGCCGGGGGTTCAACTCCCTCTACTCCGACCAGTATTCGCGCCGCTAGCTCAGCTGGATAGAGTATTTGGCTACGAACCAAAAGGTCGGGAGTTCGAATCTCTCGCGGCGCGCCAATTCAAGGGAGTACGTAATTCTGTAATGCAAACCGAAATTATAGAGTTACGTATTTTGCTTTGTTTTTTCGAAAAAATGGCAAAATAATGGAGGTTTGGTCAAAAATGTTGATGAGCAGATTGCTGGGCAATAGATATAAGGAATGGCCAGCCGATGCCGTTTCAAAGAGCCATGGTCTGTTGCTTCGCGGTGGCTACATAAGGCAGGTGGCAACGGGGATCTATTCCTATTTGCCGCTTGCGCAAAGAGTTTCTAACAAAATCATAAAGATAGTCAAAGAAGAGATGGAAAAAATTGGCTTCGAAGAGGTTTTGATGCCCATTGTTATGCCAAAAGAATTATGGGAAGAGTCGGGCAGATATGAAAGCATCACCGAAGAACTAGTTCGCTTCAAAGACCGAACCGATCATGACATGTTGCTGGCAATGACGCACGAAGAGGCAGCTGTTCAGCTCGCAAGAACCGAAGCGGCAACCTACACGAAATATCCTCTTGCGATCTATCAGGTGCAAACCAAATTTAGAGATGAACCACGACCTCGTAGCGGCTTAATCAGGGTCCGTGAGTTTTTGATGAAGGATGCCTATTCTTTTCACACTACCCAAGAAGATCTTGATGAATGTTATGAGAAGTGTTTTGCCGCTTATGTTAATATATTTAAACGGGTCGGGATCAAAAACTTTGTGGCGGTGGAAGCAGACAGCGGAATGATGGGTGGCAACAAAGCTCATGAGTTCATGCTGCTTTGCCCAATTGGCGAAAATTCAATTGCAATTTGTCCGCAATGTGGCTACAAGGCCAATGTTGAGATTGCAAAAGGAATTTTAAAACATAAAGAAGAAGTCAAAACCCGTCAAACTTCTGGAAGCGAAGAAATTTTCACCCCGGGGATCAAAACAATTGAAGATTTGCAAAATGCCCTCAAAATGCCCAAAGAAAAAATAATAAAAGCTTGTATTTTCGGTGTAAAAAATCACTCAAAGCCAGTTATTGTTTTCATCAGAGGTGATTTCGAGGTTAATGAAACAAAATTAAGAACCCTTTTGAAGAGTGAATGTTCGTCACAGACGGCTTCTGATTCAGATGGCATTTTTTGGGGATTCATTGGCCCCGTTGGTCTTGATTCCGAAAGATATGACATCTATTATGATGAGTCACTGAAAAACGCCTCTGATATGGTTTGTGGTGCTAACAAGAAGGATTATCACATTAGGGGCGTGGATGTTGCGACTCTGAAGATAGGGCAATTTTATGACCTTTATAAGGCGACATCTGCAATGTTTTGCCCGATTTGCCAAAATGCAGAGCTAGAGGTTGAAAATGGCATAGAAATCGGAAATATCTTTGAACTTGGTGAGAAATATACCAAGACAATGAATATGCTTTATGTTGACAAGGATGGAAAAGAAAAACACCCTGTTATGGGTTGTTATGGCATTGGAATTGGGAGGCTTTTGGCTTCGATTGTTGAAGAAAGCAATGATGAAAACGGGCCGATTTGGCCAGCTTCTGTCGCTCCATTCGAGGTTCATATAGTTGCGATTGGCGAAAAAGCAAATAATTTGGCAAAAACCCTTTATGGCGAACTACGTGAAGATTTTGATGTATTGTTAGATGATCGGGATCTTTCTGCAGGGGTGAAATTTGCCGATGCTGATTTGATTGGTGCTCCGGTCAGGGTTGTGATAGGTGCGCGAGGGATCGAATCTGGCGAATTTGAAGTTTCTACCAGAGACAAAAAAAATGTTTTCAAAGTCAAGTATGACGAAATAAAAGGGCAAATCGAGCAGTTATTGAGGGCCACAAACTAAATTAACTTGCAAAGATTCCAAAAATCAAGAGGATGGGCGGTGAAATCATCAAACAGGCAAAAAAACAGAGTCTTCTTCATGGTGGGTTAATCATGATGGGTGGGACTTTTGTGGCTAAATTTGTTGGATTTTTTTTCAGAATGATTATTGTCAACATAATAGGATTAGAAGGTTTCGGTTACTATAGTACCGCATACAGTGTATATTGTCCGCTTTATTCTCTTTCAGTCGCCGGGCTGCCTGTTGCTCTTGCCAAAATTGTCACCGAGAATGCGCACCGAGGGCTAGATGGTGCGGTGGAACAAGCTTTTCGAGTTGCCAAAAAACTTTTCACTTGCGTGGGCTTTGTTTTGATGCTAGTAATGTTATTATTTAGCGATTATCTTGCTGCTTGCGCTGGGAAGTCCGAAGCTAAGCTCGCAATAATTGCGCTTGCACCCGTTGCGCTCTTTAGTTGCATCTCTAGTGCGTATAAAGGTTATTATGAAGGCCTGCTGAACATGTATCCCACTACCTGCTCTGAGATGATAGAGGCAGGAACAAAACTTGTCTTTAGTTCTGTCTTCGCGAACGTCGGCATGAAAGTTGGATCAGCACAATTCTCGCAAACCGGAGCTATCTTCGGAATGCCTGTTTCAACTAGACACATGGCCGAAATAATTTGTGGTGCTGCAGGGGCCATTTTAGGGATCTCAGTAAGTTGTCTGCTTGGAACTTGTTTTCTTGTGGCAAGGAGAAAAGTTGACGGAGCGGTGAGGGTTTCTGAAAAGGAAAGACCAACCAAAGAGATGATATCAATGATTCTTTCGCTTGCCATTCCCATCGGTCTTAGTGCAACCGTGGCTAGGATTTTTGGCCTCATAGATTCAAACACTATTCAAAATGGGTTGAAACACGCTGTTGCTGCGGAACCTTTGTTTTTCGATAAAATGGTGAGTGCAGTCAAAACTTACAGCGATATTCCAACTCTTCTGTGGGGAGGGTATTCAACATTACTTTCCATTTACAACTTTATCCCTGCGATGTTGGTTTCGTTTGGTGTTAGTTTGCTTCCCAACCTTGCTGCCGCCTGGTCTTCAAACAACACACACAATATAAAAAAATATATGGAAAGCGGCCTCAGAATCACCAACATCCTGGCAATTTCTGCAGGGTTAACAGTAACAGCATCCGCCAAAAGCATCTTGAGGTTGCTTCTTCTCAAGCGGCCAACAGAGGTGCCATTATGCGTACCAAGTTTACGTATTCTTGGGATCTGCATAATCTTTTTTGCGGTCACAACAACCCTCAATATCATCCTTCAGTCAATTGGAAGGGTTAAGTTGCCTGTCATAATGATGACAATTGGTGTGATCATAAAATATATCGTCAACAAAAGTCTTACTACTATCCCAGAAATAAACATCAAGAGTGGAGCTTTGGGAACGCTTGCTTGTTATGTGTTTATCGCTGTTTTCGGGTTTTGGGCTGTTCGCAAATTTACACATGTTAGGATTAATATAAAATCTGTTTTCGCAAAGCCGGTTTTGGTGGGAATTTGCACGATGATAACGGGGTTCCTTGCCGAATTGGTGATGAGTTACATACCGGGTGGAGAAACTTTTTGGCTTAAGAACTTGTTTGCCGTCGGAATGCCTATTTTCGCCTGCGGAATCTTTACCCTTGTGTTCCGAGCAATCGAAGAAGAAGACATTTTGATGCTGCCACACGGCGAAAAGTTCGCAGTTTTCCTGAAAAGACATAAACTCATCTCTGTAAGCAATGCCAACGCATGAGTGAGGCTCGAGGGCCCTTGATGCACCCCTGTTTCCTGCTCAACTGAAAAAACGGACAAAAAAAGGCATAGATTTCGTTATTTTAATGTGATTTTTTTAGGAAAAGCCTGTTTACGGGAAATATTCCACATCTTATCAATATATTTCATCGTGTAGACTTGCTCAATGTAGTGGTAATAATAAGCGCCTTTGTCAGTTAGCTTGTAAACATCGCCTTCAAAATTTAACAGGCCAAACAACTCGCCAACCCATAACTCGAACCCATACATCTTTGCCAGTGGTTTGCCAATCATCTTTTCAAACACTTTCGGGTCAATTTGCATAGAGTAGCAATTCCAAAACAAATAGTAACAGGCTCGTTGGCGTTGTGAAAAATGAAGCGTTAAAGAAGTTGGCAAAATATCATTTGTAATCCTGTCAATATAGGCATCAATTGAAAACGTGTTTATTTTGAATTGGTCTTGTAAAAGCGTCGTCGCCGACACGCCAAAACCTAAAAAGTTGTCACGTGTCACAGATGAATACTTACTTGTTCCCTTTTGAGAATATGTCCATACGGAAGTTCTTTGCTTGCCACTTTCACGCGCAAACTCTGTAATTTGTGCCAACAGGTATTTTTTTGATTTCTCTGACATGGGTTTGTATTTATTGTCAGCAAAAGTGAAGTCAATAAATGGGTAGGTCGACACCTGTGTAGCACCATGAGAAAACGCGTTTTCAATATCATTTTTAAGGCTCTCACTTGTCTGCCAGGGAATAGCAAAAATCAAATCTACATCAACAACATCAAATTCAGCGGCTCGAACAATATCCATTTCCCCAGTGAAGTCTCTGTATTTTCTGCCGAGCACACTCAGACAATTGTAATTGAAAGACTGAATACCAACACTAACCATTGTCACGCCGGCAGATTTTAGTACGTCTAAAACAGCCTCGTTTATATCATCCGGGTGAAGTTCAACGCCGATACCTCCTTTGATGATGAAATATTCTTTGATTACATCAATAATTTCTTTTAAGTCATCAAGCATTAAAACAGGCGTTCCACCGCCGAAATAAAGGCTTGTTACGCACTTTTTTCCGTCATTCATGTTACCCACAAGTTTTATTTCGCTCAAAAGTGCCTCTTTATATTTCGCCGCAAGGTCTCTGTCATATAAGACCTTACAGTATGGACAAAAACTGCAAATTGAGTGGCAAAATGGTATGTGAACATACAATCCAAGATTCTTTAAGTCTGCATAATCAAGATGACTTTCAAAAGCACCCTCAAAGGAAAATGGCTTAAAGGAGCGGGTTAGTATCACTCTTAAAATAGAGGTAATTAACATAGTGCCCCCTATATATATTTAAGATAAGTTGAAAGCATATCAAATCCGACTTTAATATTGCCGCTAAAAATCAATGCGTATTCGGCTGCAAAAAAATAGCCACACTTATCACACAGTCCCTCGATATTAACGCAACGTCCGCAGATTGATTGTTTGCCATTTTCCATCACTACACATTGGTAGCATGGTGTTTTGAATGAATCGTCCAAAATATAAGGGAAAGCCGTCTTTAAGTTAAAAATAGGATAGCTCTTGCATATCAAATTGGCAATTGTTGCAAGACATTGCGCCTTTTCATCTTTAGTCAAAGATAAATATTCTGTATTAGGGTAAGGCGTGTGAAAATTAAACGATACAGCCCTAATGTTAGCCTCACGCCGTGCAATTTCGCACACGGCCGGTATGTCATCTTTATTTATTTTATTGATCGCCACATAAAGGCAAATATTTGAGGAAGATGCTTCCCTAACATTGCGTATTATCAAATCGAAGGTATCCCCGCGAATATCATTATGGCTGACTTTGCCGCCATCAAGGCTGAGTAAAATCAAATCGGCCTCCGGCAGGTTGATTTCATATGTGCCATTTGTAACAACATTTACGATGAGGAATCCCATGCTCTTCGCTTCAATAACGAGGTCTCTCAATCCGCGATTGCTGTCATTCCACAAAAAAGTCTCTCCTCCAGAAAAAAATAAAATACGAATGCCTTGTTGATAAAGAGTGATCATTTCCGTTTTTATTTGTTTATAGGAGTGGATGACAGATGTAATATTATTCACGGCACAGTGTTTGCAAGTCAAATTGCATTTGTCGGTCAAGATGATTGTACCCAAAATTGGCTTTTTGCGTTTGAATAAAATTGTAGACAATCCAAAAAATGAAAAGTGTAGCAGTGAGGATATTTTCAAATTTTCACCTCCGTGTGCATTGGAAAGTCTCGTCTTTCAAAAAAGGCGCCCAGGGAGAGGAAATCTAGGTCCCCTCCCTGGTTTGTTTCTTTTAGTGCGCCTCTTGGACAAAAATCAAAAAAATCCACTTTTGAGATGTTTTTTTGTGCTTTTTCTTCATTTTTAAAAAATTGCCGACAACCCGCTATGCAAAGCCACAAAACGGGGTCCGTTTCAGCCCCTAGGGCTTTATGGCTCTTCCAGCACATAACACTCCATTTCCCAAGAACCAAACCAACAGGATTCGCGATAACTGTCAACGAACACATCAAGATCACACGTACCGGCACGAAGACCGGCACCTGTATCTGCAGCCACGGCATTCCCATAAACAAACTTGCCATCTTTGCTTACGATAAACAGTTTTGTTCCAGCTTTAATATCACTAAAGCGAACTGCCACGTTTCCCGGGATTGTTGGCCTTCCGCTAGAAGTTTTTGTTCGTCGGTTGTTTGTGGAATAAGCAACTGTCTTCATGTTCTCAAACTTCTTCTTGAATTTGAGTGGCTTGTTGTTTTCATCAAACTGGGCGCCTTCAAAGCCCTTTTTTAGCGCCGACAAATGTTTATCTGACTTGCCAACATAAAACCACACATACTTATACTGAGTCAGATTTTCCTTTTTGTTTAGCTTTTTTAACAAATCCACATTTATTGGGGTTCCAGGCTCATATGTAAAGATTTTTTCACCCTTCGTTCCGCTTCCTTTGGTGACAACAATCCGAATTTGATTATCTGGGATAAGTGGTGTGTAATGCACGAATTTTAAGTTGCTGCTTTCTGGGTCGCTCGTTATTTCGATTTTATCGCCGTCTTTAAGCGGCTTTTCTAAACCAAGTGCAGCAGCTTCTTCGTCATTATCTGCGTCATGTATTTCGATAGTGTCGGTATCTTCGAGGTCTATGCCATAAAGATAAAGTGCATCCTTTACTTGGTCTCCGTGAAAGGTTGATTGATGCTCCTCGCCATCAACCACCATAGTTATGGTTTGCATATCTCCTTCTGTGTAAGTTGGGTCTTGCGTCTTCTTCCAAGCAATACATTCATCTGTGTCCATGATCTCCCTTTTTGCATCTTCGCTGAGCGCTGTTACACAAATTGCAAACAATCCCCAAAAGAGCAAAAGTATCGGAAGTTTCATTACTTTTTTTAATATAAAAATTCCTCCTAATTTCTAAATTGCAGGCCAAAATATCGCAACTGCTTCAAAATTAGTTAACCCCCAAAATGCACAACCTTTCGGATTATAGATAGATTTGCGGATTTTGTCAAGTTTCGAGCTGCACTAAACAGCTGCTTTTGTTTGTTAATTCTCTACAATAATGCGCATCTTTGAAGGGCGTTTAGCCAAAAAACAGAAATGTTTTAAATTTTCTCGTAGTTGGGTGGCAATTTATTGTCTTATTTGCCGAAATTTGAAGCGCTCGAAACGGCTGTCATAATTAGGCCGATTTATCTTTATATATTCAACATTCATTGCATAATATGTAAAAACTAAACATATTAACAATTAACCCCATGCACACATTTTGAAGTTTTTGTGTCGTTTTTAGGCATATTTCGACTTTATTTTGCATCTGCTCTTCATTTACATCCTACTCGCGTTTTTTGCCATAAAACCGCACGATCATGCCATTTTGCTGATGTTTTTGGAAAAGACTCGAAAAAGCGAAAAAACATCAAAAAAGTGCGTTTTTTGAATCGCGCTATGCAACTATATTTTGGCAAAGTTAAAAGCCAAACACCAAGGCTCATCAACTTTTTCCAACAAGCAAAAAGGACCAACCCTTTCGAACTGATCCCATTTTTCAGATTCTTCTTTCCATTTGCCTTTCAAGCATTTTGGATTTTTTACTGGCAAATTTCGAAGCAAAAAAGGATCAGTGTTCACAATAACCTTCTAAAACTCCTTCACCAGCAATAAAGAAATCATACAACCATCCCTCTCCTCATTCCAAGAGGCACTCTCCGGGGTGATCTTTCTCTTGT
Organism: Clostridia bacterium; assembly: GCA_026001145.1. Classification (GTDB taxonomy): domain Bacteria; phylum Bacillota; class Clostridia; order Oscillospirales; family Ruminococcaceae; genus BNZN01. The sequence goes on from BNZN01000005.1 coordinate 38,085, forward strand.
TTAATTTCGCATTTTTCAGCGTAAGAGTACGCATGTACGGGTTCTATTTGCTTTGGTGGCCAGTCTGCACATCGTGGGTGGAAGAGAAGAGCCCACACACCTTTCTCAAACCAGCGCAAAAACCAATAATCTGGACTCAGCCCTTGTTGGCACAGAATAGGGTTTGCTAAAGTTTCGGCGAATGGGCTGCTGACCTTTTTACCCTCCCAGGCACCAAAGTGAACACAACTAACCGCCTGGTCTTCTGTTGTTTTTAGGAAGAAAGTGAAACGCCAGTTCGGCAACGCTTTGTATTTCGCAATCCTGTCTCTATGGCCTAGCAGCGCGATCAGAGGCCAACCAAGCCGATCGCTGGTTTCCTGCAGATTGCGGGTTTTCCGTACCTCTCGTTCTGGGTAGCACCGATCGTAATAATCAGGTTCCCAGTAACGACGACCCTCACTGTCGTCAATGGATCGCAGTAATAGACCCCAACTAACTCCCCAGTCGGCGCGTTCTTGCTCTGGTAATGTTTCACATGTCTGTTCGAACAGCTGCTGTCGCAACAGTTCCAAGGTTTCCGGCGTTTTTTCTCCTTTTTGCCAAGCAACTATTGTTGCTTTATTTTGCATTGCCGCAGCACCAAGAGCAGAGTCCGTAAACGCTATCTCCAGCTCCAGTAAAGCACGATCCATAAACCTCCTTAGTATAGGTTCTGTTTTTGCCGGATCTTTTTGATCTGCAAACGATAAAGCGAAGTACTCAGCAAAATATTTTTCGCGTGAAGAAATCAACTTTTCCCAATCTGTTATCGGAGTACGTCTAAGCCTTGCAAGAAGGCCTGGGCGAATCTTTGTCCACATATATGTCTCCTCCGATGTGCCTACCATAGAACAAACATTCGCAGGATTTTTCTCTTGTGCCAACAATCTAAGGAATATATCGCGTTTCGTGCCAAGCAACCCATTTGCAGTTTCGTCCCCGGCGTCAGTCTTTATTGGATCACTTGATTTGCAAAAAATTATTTTTGCCCTAGGAACCCGTTGGTAGTTACGCACCACCGGCAGAACTGTCCATTTCCCATACCCTTCAGCGGCATTTTGCCTTATTTCGTTGTGGCACACGTTTGACGCTATCGTGCGAAGTGAAGTTTCTCTTGTAGCAATGCCTAATAAAAATTCGTGTGGTGCAGATTTATCTGGCGAATTTATATCGAAAGCCACCATTTCAAATCCATGCCAGTCTTTGAGTTTATTTTTTTCACTAAGTTTTTCAAACATTTCCGTGTTTAAAAAAAACTGTTCAGGGTAGGTTTCTTCTTGATTGGCCTGCCCTGCATCTGCAAGATCTATCTTGATCGCCCAAAATTTGTCTGCCTGTTGGAACCATTTTCAGATTGCATGAGAAACGGGTGTGATCATTGAGAAAACACTTGCTGCAGCGAGAATCATACATAGGACTTTCTGAAATTTTTTCTTGAAATTCATAAAACATCTTCCTTTCAAAAT